>DASYHR010000836.1:0-10477 GCA_035998385.1 Dyadobacter sp.
ATTCCCCCAAATGGCTCTTACGAAACGGTCTTTTCCATGTATATCACGCAGAATTTCAACGTTTTGATAGGATCTGTCTTCGAATACTTTCTTTGTTTCTAACCCGAAATGTTCGTTGATTTCCACATAACATTTTCCTCCTTCTTTCAAATGGTGCTTGCCAAAGTCGGCAATGGCTTTATAGAACAAAAGCGGGTCGTTGTCTTCAACAAACAAAGCTTCATGTGGCTCAAAACGTAGTACGTTTGGCAACATATGCTCGGCCTCCGAATAAGTGACATATGGCGGGTTACTCACCAGACAATCGAACTTGATCACATCTCCAGGCAACGGGAAGGTTACGTTCAGCATATCCTGCTTCGCAAACTGCACATCAGCGATCAACTGGCGGGCATTTTCACGTGCTACTTCCAGTGCTTCGTCCGACACGTCCCATGCATGCACATTCACGTGTGGAAGGAATCGTGCAAGTACAATGGCAATACATCCGCTACCGGTGCCTATATCAAGAATAGAAATATTTTTATCCGGCTCAGCATAGTCGCGGGTTACCATTCGTACGAGTTCTTCTGTTTCCGGACGTGGAATAAGAACCGAAGAGGAAACTCTGAATTCGAGACCACAAAACTCAGTAGAGCCGATGATGTGCTGAACAGGTTCGCTGTTGTTGAGACGGGTGATAATTGAAAGCCAGTCGGGTTGCGCAGTCGTTTCAGGAATCGGCCTGTCAACAAGAACATCAATGTTTCTTAATCGCATGTAATGCTCCAAAAGCATGAATGTGATCGCTTGTGCTTCTTTGTTCGGATATGCTGTAATGCCGCTTACGATATTTTTATATAGCTGACGTGCCGAAGTCATTTTGTATGAGTTTTTATTCCAAGGTCGGAAAGTTAACAAATTTAAAGAACACCCGAAACTTGAGTTTCACCCCGACTTTGTATTTTTACCATTATGAACTCAGATATTCAATGGATGCAACGTGCTTTACAGCTGGCTGAATACGGAAGAGGGACTGTGAGTCCGAATCCGATGGTAGGCTGTGTAATCGTGCATCAGGGAAAAATAATAGGTGAAGGATGGCACAGGCATTACGGTGGCCCGCATGCTGAGGTGAGAGCAGTGGATGATGCTGAAGAAAAAGGGAATGGATCTCTATTGGCTGATGCCACGGTATATGTGACGCTCGAACCATGCTCGCACATAGGCAAAACGCCTCCGTGTGCTGATCTTCTGGTGAGAAAAAATGTGAGAAAAGTTGTGATCTGTAACCATGATCCTAATCCGCTGGTTGCCGGGCAAGGTATAGAGAAACTTCGAACTGCAGGAATTGAAGTACAACAAGGGATACTAGAAGAGGAAGGGCTGGAGTTGAATAAACGGTTTTTCCTGACTTTTCGAGAAAATCGGCCGTATGTGATTTTGAAGTGGGCCGAAACTGCTGACGGATATTTAGGACATAGCAACGGAGCTCCGGTGGCGATCAGTGGAGCGTACTCCAATATGCATGTACATAAATGGCGTAGTGAGGAAGACGCGATATTGGTTGGATTTAATACTGCGCTGGTGGATAACCCAAGTCTCAATGTAAGGAAATGGGTAGGAAGAAATCCGGTCAGGATCGTGCTGGACAGAAATGGTATATTGCCGGAGACCTTACATTTTTTCGATAAATCGCAGCCGACACTTATAGCCGGATACAAAAATCCCAAAACAGAAATAACATATCCGCAGCGCTATCATGAGATTCCGGACACCGATCATATTCAGTTGAATCCGGGAAATGACGAAGTAGAGCAGTTATTGAAAGAATTGGTCAACCGAAAAATACATTCTGTATTTGTGGAAGGTGGCCCGGCTGTTATCAATTCTTTCCTGAAAAGTGGATTATGGGATGAAATACGTCGTTGTCAGAGCAACATGGTTTTAGGGAAGGGAATAATGGCACCTGCACCCCGCGGAATTCTGACCGGATCCGAGAAAGTGCAGGATGACTTATGGACTTACTATCGCAAGGATTAAATGCTCCACATTTCGTCGTCACCGGTCCAGATGTCCCATGCTTTTTCAGCCTGTAGTTCAAGCATTTTTAGGCCATTTTGAATTGCTGCCCCTTTTTCCAGCCCTTTTTTCAGGAAGGTAGTTTCGGCAGGATTGTATACCAAATCGTATAGATAATGCTGATTGTCTACCCATTCAAAAGGAAGAGCCGGGCAGCCTTCCACGTTAGGGTATGTGCCAAGGGGAGTTGTGTTGATAACCAGACGGTGTGAACTTACGATCTCTTCATTCAGATCATCATAAACCAGACATCCGTTTTGGGGACTCCGGGACACCTGTTGATAGGCTATTTCAAGATCCTGTAAAGCAACCTGCACTGCTTTTGCAGCTCCGCCATTCCCAAGAATAAGTGCCTGGAAGCTGCTGCAGGATTCCCCGCGGCGATCCAGCCATTCTACCAAAGATTGCTTAAATCCGTAGTAATCAGTGTTGTATCCTTTGGTACTGCCATCAGCGAAAATTTTTATTGTATTTACAGCCCCGATTCGCTCAGCGGAAGAGTCGTCCAAATCGTCCAGATGGCTGATAACAGCTTTTTTGTGAGGGATCGTAACATTAAGTCCACGCAAGTCAGGCTTTTTTAGCAGCTCAGCAAGGCCGTCAAGCGTTTCCATTTCATAAAGATCGTAACTACTTTCTTTTATTCCCTCTCTGGTAAACTTATCACTGAAATAGCGCTTTGAAAACGAATGAGTAAGTGGGAATCCTATTAAGCCGTATAAATTCATATTGATTCTGATGCGAAAGTTGTTTTGCGTGGTATGTTTGACGTGGAATGGTCAGAGCTACCCCGATGGTAAGTTTGATCGGGATGGCGAAGTTAACCGACTTGCAACGGAATCACAAAGGTTGAGACGAAGGCATATTATCGAAGTCGCTCAACAGTATTGAATCTGACTATAGAATCGTCGTTTGTTTCTGAGAAGTTCTTGCTTTTTTCACTCGGGGTTCTTCCGGTCGTTCCTGATTTAATTCAGTTATATTTGTCTACAGGGTGACAGAAGCAGTTGCTCTGTATAAATCATCAACAACACACATCTATGGAAATTAACAAAAATATCTTTTCGCAGATACAGGATATCATTTCTGATGCGCAACAAAGAGCGATCCGAAGTGTAGACTTCGAAAGAGTGCTGATGTACTGGCAAATTGGTAAGGTGATTTTTGAAGAAGAGCAACAGGGTGAAGATCGTGCGGCATACGGTACTTTTTTGATCAAATCTATATCGGAGGAGTTTCAACCTGTGATGGGTACCGGGTTTACCATCCGGCAGCTTGAGCGGAACAGGCAGTTTTACAGGTTGTTTCCAATTGCGGCCGCACTGTGGACGCAATTCAGCTGGACACACTATAGCTTCTCATTTCGATAGCGAGTCAGGATAAAAGAGAGTTCTATATAGCCGAATCCGAAAAAAATAACTGGTCGGCGAGGCAACTCGAACGGCAGATAAATAGTCAGTTATTTGAGCGCCTCCTGATGACTAATGATGTAGGGGCAGTACTGTCGGTGGCGAGAAGTGAAAAGCTACCTCTCGATGCCAGAGATGTCATAAAAGATCCGATGGTTCTGGAATTTTTAGGATTAAAAAAGGAGGTTGCTTATTACGAAAAAGATCTGGAAGCTGGGATAATAACCCATTTGCAGGAATTTATGCTGGAGTTGGGTAACGGCTTTACTTTTGCGTCGCGCCAGAAAAGGATACATATAGACGGAGACGAGTTTTTTATTGACCTGGTATTTTACAACAGGCTGTTACAATGTTTTGTCATTATTGAAATTAAAACACAAAAGCTGTCGCATCAGGATTTAGGCCAGTTGCAAATGTACGTAAATTACTATGATCGGTATGAGAAACAGAAATTCGAAAACGCCAACATTGGCATATTACTCTGTACCGACAAAAATGATGCGATGGTAAAGATTTCTTTACCCGAGAATAACAAGAATATCATTGCCAGTAAATATCAGCTTTACTTACCCACCGAACAGCAGTTGTTGGATGAGTTGAGAAAAGAAATAGATAAACTGGATAACGAGGCATGATCGGAATAACATTTTTTCGATGTAGTGCAGCAAGCAAGACCATTTCAACGTAAAATTTAAAAGAAAGAATAACCGACATTTCAGGAGAATTCCAGTGACGGTTCGTAGTCAATCAGTTTTACAATAATGTATAAAATAGCTTTACTCCTCAGTATTTTTATCTCTTCATCTGTACAGGCACAAATAGGTTCCCGGCAATCTCCCGGGGTTATTCTGGATACCGATATAGGACCCGACTACGACGACGTCGGTGCGATGGCCATGTTTCATGCTATGGCCGACAGGGGCGAGCTGAGACCTTTGGCAGTGATCGCTTCCAATAAAAATGAACTGGTTGTTCCTTCCATTGATGTGATCAATACATGGTTTGGTCGTCCGGAGTTACCGGTGGGAGCGCCGAAAGGCAATGCACCTGACTATGGTGCTTCGCAAAAATGGCCTGAGATGCTGGTTGCTAAATACCCACACCAAATCAAAAGTAGTTCCGAGGCTCCTGATGCGGTGCAAACTTACAGGAAAGTACTGGCAGCACAGCCGGATAATAGTGTCACCATTATCACGATAGGTTTTCTTACCAATCTGAGCAATTTGCTGGATTCCAAGCCAGATAAAAATTCACTGCTTTCAGGTCATGATCTGGTGAGGCGGAAGGTGAAAGAACTGGTTTCTATGGCAGGGAATTTTCCTCAAGGCAGAGAATACAATGTATTTACAGATTCTCTTTCGGCAGAGAAAGTATTTAGTCAATGGCCAACACAGATCATTTTGAGTGGTTTCGAAATAGGGAATCAGATCAAAACAGGCTTAAAGCTGGTAGCGAATGAACGACTGCAAAGTCCTGTTAAAGATGTATATGCTCTTGCTATGCCGCAAAATCAAGGTGATGTCCAGGGGCGCATGAGCTGGGATCAGACCGCTGTTTTGGTAGCGATTCGTGGTGTGCAACCTTATTTCGGAGTGAAACGAGGCAAGATGATCGTTGAAGGTGGTAGCAATGGCTGGAGAGATGATGCGATGGGACCACATGCGTATCTTACCGAAGCCATGCCACTGGATCAGGTTGGCGCTTTGATCGAAGGTTTGATGATGTGGGAGGGAAAGAATAAGTGATTTTTTTGGACGCTCCTGTCTGCATGCGTAAGCAGGCTGCACGGTGAGGCAGGTGCTATTTGGTGATTGATCCCCGTTCAGACCGGATGGAAATTCTGCCCGTACATGAATAGTATGTTTACAGAAGTTCGTCGTATTAAGACTGGAAAATAAAATATTGGTTATGGAGGAGTTTAGTTGATTTCTTAAATATTTTTAAGAAATCAACTTCTGAATTCCATAAATTGCCAAACAATCATTTTGGATCCAATTAACCAGTCAATTATGAAGAAACTACTTCTGTTATCCATTGTCTCATTCTGGCTCTTCGGCTGTGGCAGCTCTGGTAAACTCTCCAAAGAGGAAGGTCAGAAAATCAAAGTATCATGGAAACTCATCAGCAACTTTGTTGAGCCAAACGGGAGTTTTTCTGCAAAATTCACACTAAAAAACGAAAGCGGAATCACATTGGATGGCACCAACTGGGCGCTGTTTTTCAATATGTCTCCTCGTCCGATCCAAACGAATAAAACACCTGAACCTGCAGTTGTGGAACACATCAATGGTGACTGGTATAAAATGGTTCCTGCGAAGGATTTTAAACTACAACCCGGAGATTCAGCTGTCATTCACTACACCGGTACAGAAGGAGTTATCAAGGAAACCGATGCGCCTCTCGGGCTATATTTCGTATTTTATGATAAGGATGGTAAAGAAGGTGAAATTGCCGAGGTGGCCGATTATGTGATCGAGCCTTTTACAACACAAGAACAAATATTGCGCGGCAAACGGGATCTTTTCAAAATGCCTACAGCCGAGCTTCGCTATGCGAACAACCTTGCATTTACAAAACTGGCTGCCGATCAGCTTCTCAAAATTATACCTACCCCGGCTAAAATAACTACTCCGAAAGGTGCACTAACGCTCTCAAACAGAAACCATGTGTTTTACGATGAGGGACTGGAAAATGAAGCGACCTACCTTATTCAAAAACTAAAAGAAATCACTGGTACAGAGTTTCCTGTTCAAAAAGGACTACCCGCTGCAAATTCACTTTCTGAACCGGTTATTGTTTTGAAAAACGGTAAGGTGCGTGTTACAGGAAAGACACAGGAAGCCTACACACTTGATGTAGATGCAAAAGGAATAGCAATCATAGGAGCCGACAAAGCAGGTGTTTTTTATGGTATTCAAAGTTTGCTGCAACTGGCTCCGGTTGAGAACTTTACTAAACCGGTTAATGCACTTACACTTCCCTTCGTCAATGTACAGGATGCGCCCCGTTTTGTTTTCAGAAGCGTACATCTGGATGTCGCCCGTAATTTTCAGACAAAAGAATCCGTAAAAAGGGTGATTGATTTGCTGGCTACTTACAAGGTTAATCACCTGCTACTTTACACAGCAGAAGATGAGGGCTGGCGTGTAGAAATAGACGGACTACCTGAATTAACAGAGATAGGTGCACATAGGTCACACACATCAGGCAAGGATGCTGCTGCATTACATCCTTCATATGGCTCAGGCCCTTTTGCGAAGGATAAAAGTAAATATGGCAGCGGGTATTATACCAAAGCAGATTTTATTGAAATTCTGAAATATGCCAACGAACGACATATGAAGATTATTCCTGAACTGAATTTTCCTGGTCATGCATTGGCGGCTATCAAGTCTATGGAAGCACGCTATGAGCGCCTGATGAAGGAAGGTAAAGAGAAGGAAGCAAACGAATACAGACTGATCGATCCGGATGATAAATCAGAATATATCTCCGCGCAGGCTTATAAAAACAACGTGGTAAGTGTTGCCAGAGAATCGACGTACCATTTCTTTGAAAAAGTGGTAGATGAAATGGCCAAGCTGTATAAAGAGGCCGGCCTTACTATGGATACTTTCCATACCGGAGGTGACGAGGTAGCAGCGGGAGCATGGACCAAGTCACCTTTGGCAGCTCAATTGTTGAAAGAAAATCCATCGATTGGCGGAGCTCAAAACCTGCAGGCTTATTTTTTCAGAAAGCTTTTGCCACGGTTAGAAAAGAGAAATCTGAAGGTTCATGGGTGGGAAGAGATAGCCCTCACCAAAACACCAGCGGGTGTTTACAACGCAAATCCTGAATTTGTTGGTCATCCGGTAGTCCCTTATATCTGGAACAACGTATTTGATGTAGACTTAGGCAACAGACTTGCTAATGCAGGTTATCAGGTTGTGTTTTGTAATGTGACCAACTTTTACTTTGACATGGCCTATGACAATGATCCGAAAGAGCCAGGCTTATATTGGGGCGGGTTTGTTGATACCAGAGATAACTGGGCTTTTGCTCCTTTCAACATGTTCAGGACAACGGAAGAAACTGCAATGGGCAAACCGATGAAAGAAGAATTTGCAGGGAAACAGTTGCTCAAACCTGAAGCGCGCAAGAATGTGCTTGGAATTGAAGCGCAGCTATGGGCGGAGACAATCAAAGGAAGGGATATGATGGAATATTCGATTTTACCCAAATTGATGGGCTTTTCAGAAAGTGCATGGGCTCCGGAAAGAAGCTGGGAGAATGTGGCGGACGATCATTTGAGAAAAAAGATGATGCATGAGGGCTGGAACGTATTTGCAAATACCATGGCTCAACGCAGCATTCCTAAATTGAAATATATGAATGGAGGATATAATTACAGATTGCCAATGCCGGGTGCAATTGTAGAGAACGGTACTTTGAAGGCCAATACAGAATTGCCAGGACTTATTGTCCGGTATACGACGGATGGAAGTGAGCCAACCGTAAAGTCAACTTTGTATGAAGGCCCATCGCAGGTAAAAGGTATTGTAAAACTCAAAGCTTTTGATAGTGCAGGTCGTTCGAGCCGGACCAGCTCCGTATCTGCCAAATGACATAAGTAAATCCTTCTCTTGAATCTGACCTGTTTGTGTGACGATGTTTCGCAGACAGGTCAGAAAATAACAGAATACTCAACTTTTGAATTGAATGAATATAGGGGTAGACATCGGGGGCACCAATATCAGGGCCGGAATTGAGCTGGGTGGTGCAATCACGCGTCAGTCTAAAATATCGCTGGAGAACAAAGAATCGCTGTCATCGACACTCTATCAGCTTAAGGAGCTGATCAGACCATTGACAAAATATCCGGTACAGGGAATTGGCATTGGCGTTCCGTCTGTTGTGAATGTGGAAACAGGAATGGTGTATAATGTGATGAATATACCATCGTGGGAAGAGGTAGCTCTAAGGGATATTATAGAACGGGAGTTTAACTTACCGGTGTCTATTAATAATGATGTAAATTGCTTTATCCTCGGAGAACACAGGTTCGGGCTGGCCCGCCGGTTTAAGTCGGTAGTAGGCATGGCCGTGGGTACCGGGCTGGGAGCAGGGCTGATCATCGACAATAATCTATATACCGGGAATAACTGTGGTGCGGGTGAAATAGGGATGTTACCGTACCGGGATTCAATTCTTGAAGATTACGTATGTAACAGGTTTTTTCAAAAGGTATTACAAATGGATGCATGGCAGGTACATCATGCGGCACTCAACGGAGATGCTTCAGCACTTGCAGCCTGGGAGGAGTTTGGAATGCACTTGGGTGCGGTGGTAAAAACAGTGATGTATGTTTATGACCCTGAAGCAATCGTATTTGGCGGTTCTATTGCGCAAGCAAGTAAATTCTTCAAAAGTAGTATGTTGAAAAGTCTGGAAGATTTTGCTTATCCGAGGTCAATCAGAAATCTGACCTTACTTCTTTCAGAAAACGAGAATATTGCATTACTTGGAGCTGCCGCGCTGATGCATAAAAACTAAATTCTGTTTTTTGTAATCTGTAGGCACCGCTATATCTCAACACATGTATTATACTTCAACCCGATAATCGGATCTTCAGGCAGCTTGTGCCGGGAGACCACAAACAGGCTGTTATGCGGAAAAATACCTTTATCGTTCTACTTATTCTCCTGATCTTTTTTGTCATCTCTTTCCTCACCAATATTCTTGGTCCTATTATTCCTGAGCTTGTCAAGGATTTTAAGCTGAGTTTGGGGTTAGCGGGTTTTCTTCCTTTCGCTTTTTTTGTTGCTTACGGTGTTATGTCAATTCCGGCAGGATTGCTGGTAGAGAAAATAGGGGAGAAAAAAGTGCTTTTATGGGCTTTCCTGGTCTCGTTTGCCGGAGCATTCCTATTCGCGGTCATGCCCGGTTTCGGTGTAGCCCTATTTTCATTGTTTCTGATTGGTATAGGTATGGCTATGCTGCAGGTTGTGATTAACCCTCTTCTACGGGTTGCCGGAGGCGAAGCAAAGTTTGCCTTTAATTCCGTCATGGCGCAACTGTTTTTCGGAGCCGCATCATTCCTGAGTCCGCTTTTATATAGCTATCTGGTGTCCAACGTACATAGTACAAAGTCAGATTTGATTCTTGATTTATTAAACCGGGTTGTACCACAGAATCTGAAATGGGTGTCACTTTACTGGGTTTTTGCGTTCATTTCAATTTTGATGGTTCTGGTTATTGCTGTTGTCCGTTTTCCAAAAGTGGAATTACGGGATGATGAAAAGATTGATGTTGGCAATTCATTCCGGGAGTTAGTCGCGAACAGACAGGTTTGGTTGTTCTTCCTAGGTATCTTCTGTTACGTAGGTACAGAACAGGGAATAGCAAACTGGATTTCTCAGTTTTTACAGACTTACCACGGTGCGGATCCGGGTACTACGGGTGCAATAGTAATTTCTAATTTTTGGGGTCTGTTGACGATCGGCTGTCTGCTGGGACTACTTTTACTCAAAATATTTGATAGCCGGCACGTACTGATTTTGTTCACATCCTGCGCAGTGCTATCTGTGCTGGCTGCTTTATTCGGATCACTGGAAATAGCGCTTATTGCTTTTCCCGCTGCCGGCTTTTTCGCCTCCGTAATGTATTCAGTGATTTTCTCACTCGCCCTAAACTCTGTTCCGCATCATCATGGCACATTTTCAGGAATACTATGTGCAGGTATTTGCGGGGGTGCCGTTGTTCCGCTGATAGTAGGAGCACTCGGAGAAGCATTTGGTCTGAAATTAGCCATGCTGTTTTTGCTCATCCCACTAGGTTATATTCTCAGTATCGGTGTATGGGCACGTCCGTTGGTAAACAATACCCGTGTTAAAAGCTTCAAGGAATTGTTTGCTGCCAGCTGATATTGGTTATATTGTAAATCGGTTTCAGGACTATAAAATCCATCAATGTATAAAATTATCCTGCTTATTGATTTTGCAGAAGACTACAGTAAAAGTCTGATG
>DASYHR010000845.1:0-2936 GCA_035998385.1 Dyadobacter sp.
CTCATTTTGCTTGTGAAGTGAAAAACTTCAATGCAGAGGAGTTTATTGATAAAAAAGAAATTAAAAAGTACGACACCTTCACGCAGTATGCAATCGTAGCTTCGGATCAGGCTATCAAGGATGCCGGGTTGGACTTTTCTCAAATGAGCGAAGAGGAGCGTTATGAAGTGGGCGTAATCTGGGGAAGTGGAAACGGAGGTATAGGCACTTTCGAAGATCAGCTTCGTGAGTTTCATACCGGCGATGGCACTCCAAGATTTAGTCCTTTCTTTATTCCTAAGATGATTGTAGATATCGCTGCAGGAGTTGTGTCTATCCGGCACAAGCTGCATGGCCCAAACTATTGTACAGTTTCAGCTTGCGCATCTTCAAACAATGCGATTATTGCAGCATTTGACACGATTCGTTTAGGAAAGGCAACAATTATGATTGCCGGAGGTTCCGAAGCGGCGATCACACATTCGTCGTTGGGTGGTTTCAGTTCTGCACAGGCTTTGTCCAAAAGAAATGACGATCCTGAAACTGCTTCTCGTCCCTTCGATAAAGATCGTGATGGTTTTGTAATGGGAGAGGGTGCTGGTGCATTGGTATTGGAAGAGCTGGATCATGCTTTGGAACGTGGTGCGACCATCTACGCTGAAATGATCGGCGGTGGAATGGCGGCAGATGCATACCATTTGACGGGAACGCCTCCGGATGGTCTGGGAGCATACTTAGGGATGGCCAATGCATTAAAAGATGCAGGAATTTCAGCTGATAAGATTGACTATGTAAACGCGCATGCTACGTCGACAGGGTTGGGTGATATGAGTGAGTTGAATGGTATCAAACGTGTGTTTGGTGATCATCCTGTTGTGGTGGGAGCTACAAAATCGATGACCGGCCATTTGCTGGGAGCGGCTGGTGCGGCTGAAAGTATAATCAGTATTCTGGCTATTAAAAACGATGTGATTCCCGGAACGATCAATACTGAAAATTTGGATGAGAATATTCCGGCCGGCCTGAATATTGCATTGGGTGCAGCGGTATATCAGCCTGTAAATTATGTATTAAATAATACCTTCGGCTTCGGCGGACATGTGGCCAGTTCAGTATTTAAGAAGTTTACAGGGAAATAGAGGAAGGTTGCACAGAGGAAAAAAGAGGTACACGGAGATTTTATTATTTCTCAGTGTACCTCTTTTTCAATAAGTCTGTCAGAAATGACTTGGCGATCTTTGCGTTTTTTTCTTATTTTTCTTTGCGTGAAATATTGGGTAAAGGTTTGGAAACACAGAGTTTCACAGAGCAAAACTGAGGAACATTGAGATTTAATTTGTCTCTGTGCGCCTCTGATCACTCCTTTATCTCTGTGTAATCTCTTTACTGTCAATCATCGCACTCAGCACTTCCACCACACCATTTTCATCGTTGCTTTTAGCAGTAAAACGGGCGATTTTTTTGATGTCTTCGTGCGCATTGGCCATCGCGTAGGAGTAATAACCTTTTTGCAGCATTTCCAGGTCATTGAAGTAATCGCCAAAAACCATCGTTTGCTCAAACGTGACGCCGAATTTTTTCTGCAATACGTCCATCGCAACACCCTTATTGGCCAGCGGGTGCGATATGTCCAACCAAATTGGTCCCGATACTTTCACTTTAAGCGTATCTGAGAGGTGTTTGTAATGAGGATAGCTGTTGCCTTCAGAACCGTTGAGATCACATAATGTAAACTTCAGAAACTGATCGTCTTCCACCTTCAGCAGATCTTCCACGATTTCGTAGCGTTCAAAATACAATTCCAGCTGACTGATGAATTCAGGTTCCGAGTTTTGTACATATGCCTTTTTCTTGCCGCAAATGATCGGAAAAGTATTTGGAATATATTTTGAGATTCTGATCAGATCCCGCACTATTGCATGTTCAATCGGCTGCACATGAATTTCTTCATCACGGAAAACTACATAACTCCCGTTTTCAGCAGCGAAAATTACCTCATCCTTAACTTCATCTAACGCCTTCAGTAAGTTGTAATATTGTCGTCCGCTGGCGGCCACAAATACAATTCCCTGTTCTTTTATCTTTTTAAAAACCGGTACGAATGAGTCATTAAGCTCATGTGTTGAATTTAAAAGTGTGCCGTCCATGTCGGTGGCAATGAGGCGAATATCGGGAGCAGGCATATTTTGTAGTTGAATGTCAGTCAATAAACAAGTGAAAAATTATGGGGTTGGTTCATTTGTCAGCAAGGTTTTATCCAATTTTGCTATATAAATCGGAATTCCGTGAACCTGGCATTGCAAGGTGCTGTTTGCATTGAACCGGGTTCCGCTGCAAATAAAAGTTTTTTCTCATGAAGTTGTATAAGTATTATCTGATCGCCTTTCTTTCATTCATGATTTGGGGGTTTTTCAGTCTTGCTCTGAAACCATTACATAATTATCCATCTCTGGACATTTTGTTTTACCGTGTGTTCTTGTGTGCGGTCATTATGCTGGTGATCAGTTTGGTGATCAGAGTTCCGGTGTTGAGAAAAAGTATAGGATTGATCAAGGCCATGCCTAAAAGAGAGCAGCTGAGCCTGGTGAAAAGGACTCTGGGTGGAGGAATATTGCTGACCGCCAACTGGTTTTTCTTTATCTATGTCATGAACCACATCAGCGTAAAGGCAGCTTCTTTTGCATATTTGGTTTGCCCGATTTTGACTACAGTCATTGCGTTTTTTGTTTTGCAGGAGAAACTTAGCAAGTGGCAGTGGATTGCAGTGGCGCTGAGTGTGATCAGTTGTTTGCTATTATCTTTTAATAACATCGCTGATGTAGCGTATAGCATGATCGTGGCTCTTTCGTATGCCCTGTATCTGGTAACACAAAGAAAGAATTTTGGCATTGATAAGTTTCTGATTCTGACCATACAGATCTCGTTTTCTGCATTGCTGTTATTGCCTTTTTATCCCG
>DASYHR010000989.1:0-2824 GCA_035998385.1 Dyadobacter sp.
ATCTACCTGATTCGTCCACGAATGTGGTAAAGACCCCATCCAGGTAGCGCGGGATTCTTTCATGTTCAGTCTGAAGGGCACGTAGGTTTCACCAAATGCATTTGTCTGCATCCAGACACGGTTAAAATTGGGCAGCCGGATTGCTCTTGGATCGTTAAATCCTCTCACCCCTCGAAGTGAGCCGTAGCTATGGTCAAAAGAACGATTTTCCTGCATGAGTATTACTACATGCTCAGCATCCATAAAGGTAGATCCGGGTGCAGGATTGATGGCAAGTGCTTTCTGGATAGATAGGGGCAGAGCATTGAATAAACCCGCACCTCCGGTGAGCAGTGCTGCTTTTTTTATAAATTCTCTTCTTGATTCCATGATGAAAGTAATGGTACTCTAAACAATACATATGTCTGAGGCAAATGTACTATCCGTTATTTTATGTAATTGTTAAATGATCGTCTCACTTGTACTAAAGAATAGCTTATACCGGGTTTTACTCAAAAAAAGGCTGTTGCAGGTAAATGCAACAGCCTTTCGTGTCCACTGACGTATTTGCTAAACTATTTCCCTCCGAACAATCCGCCAAGTAAACCGCCCAAATCCAAGCCTCCTTGCTGCTGTTTTTCGGCAGGTGCAGCACTTTGCCCACCGCCCATCAAACTTCCTCCCACACGAATCAGATCATTCATATCCAGTTTTCCATCTGCAAGCGCACTTCCGATTTGATTAAAATCCAGACCTGATGCACCAGCCTGGCTTTTGTTACCGCCAAGAAGACCACCCAGAACGCTGTTAAAGTCAAAGCTGGAATCGTTAGGGTTATTTACTTTGCTGATCAGACTTCCGATTACACCTGGCAAAACAGAAGAAACAATGCCTCCTGCCGCGCTACTGCTTAATCCGAATTTCTGTACGATTGCGCCAATTGCATTGGATGCAATCGATGCTATGATAGGGTTGTTCATCAAACCTGAACCGGTAGATCCGTTTGCGCCGGAAAGCAAACCCATCAAACCCTGAATATTACCTTCCTGTGCCTGTTGCTGTAAACCTCCGGTGATGGAGCCCAGCAAAGTTTGCATTACTTCTGTATTCTGATCGTCAGGAACTGCAGGATTTTGAACGATTGCCTGTTGCGAATTTTCTTTAATCAGGCCTAAAAGTTGATCTAACATTGGAGTATCGTTTTTGTTATAATTGCTTTGGGACTGCTATATATAATAAAAGTAACGAAACCCTGGAGCAAAAAAAATCCCGCCGAAGCGGGATGCTGTTTTATTTTACCTGATCAACGATTGCCTTAAATGCATCGGGATGGTTCATTGCCAGATCGGCAAGTACTTTTCTGTTTAGCTCAATTCCTGAAGAATTAAGTTTGCCCATCAGAGCAGAGTAAGAAAGTCCGTGAAGACGTGCACCGGCGTTGATACGCTGAATCCACAAAGCACGGAAGTTACGCTTTTTCTGTTTACGGCCTTTGTATGCGTAAGCCAAACCGCGTTCTACCGCATTCTTAGCAACTGTCCATACATTTTTACGACGGCCAAAATAGCCTTTCGCTAATTTTAATACTTTTTTACGTCTTGCACGCGACGCAACGTGGTTCACTGAACGTGGCATAATTTAACTGTTTTTGATGGTCGGCGCTCTGTTGAGACTTAAAAGCCTTCTATCGGGTTGAACAAAAAACCGGAATGGTATTTGAATTTGTACTGGATTCGGAAATTACTTTCCTAGCATTGCCAATACTTGCTTCACATTAGACTCATCAATAAGACCAGTTTTTACCAAACCACGCTTACGCTTGTTTGATTTCTTAGTCAGGATGTGGCTGTGGAACGCATGTTTGCGTTTGATTTTTCCTGTACCAGTCAGCGTAAAACGCTTTTTGGCACCAGAATTGGTTTTCATTTTAGGCATAATACAAATTGAAAAAAATTGATAATAATAAAACAGCCTGCAAAATTAGTGATTTCCTGTTAAAACAAAAAACGTGCAGGTGGATATAAATACCCGCCTGCACGTTTTATATTTATTTCAATCGTTCATCACGAACGTAGAAGACTATTTTTTAGCAGCAGCCGGAGCAAGAATGATTGTCATTCTTTTACCTTCCAACTTCGGTTCCATCTCAAGCTTACCATATTCTGAAAGTGCTTCTGAGAACTTCTTCAACAAGATTACACCGCGTTCTTTGAAAACGATAGTACGACCTACGAAGTGCACATATGCTTTTACTTTTGAACCTTCTTTCAAAAAGTTAATGGCATGCTTAAGTTTGAACTCAAAATCGTGGTCATCAGTATTAGGGCCGAAACGGATCTCCTTGATGACAACCTTCATTGCCTTCGCTTTAATTTCTTTTTGCTTTTTCTTCTGCTCGTATTTGAACTTAGAGTAATCCACAACCTTACATACCGGAGGTACTGCAGTAGGAGCGATTTCTACAAGATCCAGATTTTGAGCCTTTGCAAGTGCTTTTGCCGTAGCGATATCTACAACACCTGCTTCAATATTTTCACCTACAAGGCGTACTTCCTTGGCGGTGATACGATCATTTATTTTATAAGGTTCTTCGACAACTCTGTAACGTCCACTTGGGGGTCTTAATGCCATATAACTTGGGATTGGTGTTTTTTTGGGTTTTTTGGTTGAAAATCAAAAAAGTTAACATCGTCAGCACAAAAATAGTGCCTTTGAGGCGGAATTATAGTAAAAAATGCGAAAATGATCAAATAATTTTCGCAGCATCTTTGAAATAGCTGATGAATTCATCCACAGACATACTTCCCAAATCACCTTCTCCTTTCCTGCGTACCGACAATTTACC
>DASYHR010001006.1:0-2308 GCA_035998385.1 Dyadobacter sp.
GTAGGCTGGCAGGATTCTAAAATGGTGTTTGGCATAACTTCCTTTCTTAAAATCTGACAATTGCTGAGACACGATTTCCGTATTGATTCTGAATCGATTGGCAACCGGGATGTGAGCCCCCAAACCAGACTCAATACCAAACAGTGATTTGTCATCTTCTGTCAGATTGTAACCTACACCCAGAATACCATACATCCCCCGACCTCCCGAACGGAAGGTAGCCATCGTTGTTAGCGTTTCATCAATAGACAAGCTGACTGACTTTTCACCGGTTTTAATAAAATTCAGTATCGCAATCGGATAATCACTGCTATCAGCAATGTTGATCAAGCCCGCCAGTTGCACACCTTTTACAGTTTTCGCTATATTGATTCCGCCGGCGATCTGGTTGCCGACATTTTCAGCCTTGTTCAAAAATCCTGATAGTTGCAGGCCTTTTGCATGCCCTTTGGTAATATTGGAAAACCCGGCGATCTGGACTCCCTCGGCACTTCCCGCCAAATTCATAACCCCTGCTACCTGAGCTCCCGAAGCATTGTTTCTGATGATGTTTGAAAATCCGGCAATTTGTGCTCCATTTGCGGTATTACCAATCAGGTTTACGATCCCGGCAATTGTTGTTCCTTTCGCATCATGTTTGATGATATTGACACCACCTGCAATAGCAACAGCGAGCTCATTATCCGATACGCCGGCAATGGTATGTAACGAGAAACGGTTGGAATAGTCGGCTGCCTTTAAGCCATTGGAACTGATCGGATACACGATGCCGACGTGAACCTGGCGCAGGCTGTCGGACTGACCGGATACAGAGGTTGAAATACCTAAAATTATATGGAAAATAAAGGCGGAAATGGCTGATATCTTTTTCATTGTGTTTGTCTTTAATTCTGATTTGTTCAAACACATAGCAGGTAAACGCTCCGTTGCAGGCCTTCAATCGGATGGTCCTCCCTGTATGCGAAGTACCGACACCATCAATCTTCTTTACCCTAAATTCTCAGCAAAATATTTTTATAATTTAAAGGTTTATTTTAAGTAATAATAACATTTACAACAACTTACCATACTCATAAACCAAACCAAACTGCCAGCCAATCCACCCTGAGGCTAACTTCCCTATCCCGAAATTCATAGAGGATTTGGGCGGATAACCGGCAAATCCAGTGCGTTTGTCTGTTTGTCTTTCTGTCATGACTGACACTGCAGGTCCGGCAGAAAGAAGCAGCCTTTTATTCAAATGTAAGTTGAGAAGCGCCTGAAACCGAATTATTCCAGGCATCGAATCGATGTTTCCGGTATAGGCGTTATTGGTTGAAAGCTCAATGCCAGCAGATAAACCCTTGTTTACTTTGAACTCTGTCCCAAGCCCATACCCAAAAATATATGCTTTCCTGTCCGCGCGCCAGTCTGCTCCAATACTCAGGATACTGTATAATCTGTTGGTTCCGGTCTTCCAGGATATATTTGATACGGCAGATTCATTGGCGTAAACCGAAACAGCACCTTTTCCATGTTTCACAATATTGATCAGACCAAAACTAAAACCCGACGAGCTGTCTGCCACATTCACAACACCAATTTGTACACCTTTGAGATGTCGCGCATAATTAATCGGCGCGAGTTGCAGACCACTCGCTTTCTGACTCGCGACATTGAGTATTCCGCTTATCTGTGCACCCGCAAAATCATGTCTGGCAATATTGACGGCACCGGTAATCTGAGCTCCTTTAATTGAAGAACGAACATAATTTACTCCTGCAGCGATCTGTACTGCACGGATGACAGAATCTGTTTTTGACCGCGTCCCTGCCACATTAAAAAACCCACCGATTTGAACACCTCGCATTTCCTTATTTACCAGATTTCCGAATCCCGATAGCTGAACTCCGGAAAGTGAATCCAGCACGTGGTTGTGAAAACCCGCCACTTGTACGCCCTGAACGGATCCTGCTACCACATTGAAAATACCGGCAATTTGTGCCACACGCACATTATTTTTACTGATGTTGAAACCTCCGGCAATCTCAACACCATTAACTCCGGCAGTATACCCGCCCAGCAAATTCATTGAAAACTTATTGGTCACCTGCCCGCTCATGCGACCGTGCGTCCCCAGACCGGGTGTAAGTGAAGCCTGGTAAGGCAAAGCGACAAAGAATTTCCCAATATTTCTGCTTTGCTCTCTTAATCGGGACGAAACGAATAACCGGGCGAGCCAGGTTCTGTCACCCGCGCTGTTGTATACCATTACCTCGTCAAGATCTACCGCCTTTGGAGCAAGTTGCAAATTGAGCCTCGACTCCCG
>DASYHR010001020.1:0-6908 GCA_035998385.1 Dyadobacter sp.
CTAATATCCGAAATAACTACAATTTACCATTCTGCAGCACTGCCGTCTTCATGTTGCCAAAGCGGGTTTTTCCAATTGTGTCCCACTTCAGCCAAACGGCGCACCTGCTCTTCGTTGATTTCTATACCCAGACCCGGGCCACTGGGAATATTAACGAATCCATTTTCATACTCGAATACAGATGGGTCCGACAGGTAGTCGAGCAGATCGCTTCCCTGGTTGTAGTGAATCCCCAGACTTTGCTCCTGTATAAACGCGTTATGGCAGGTGGCATCTACCTGCAGACAGGCAGCCAAAGCTATTGGTCCCAAAGGACAGTGTGGCGCTGCAGCTACATCGTAGGCTTCAGCCATTGATATAATCTTTTTACATTCTGTGATACCACCGGCGTGCGACAAATCCGGTTGAATGATATCGGCATATCCGTCAGATAGTAATTGTTTGAAATCCCATCTGCTGAACATCCGCTCACCTGTTGCGATCGGAATGCAGGTTTGATTTGCAATTTCACGAAGTGCCTCATTGTTTTCGGGCAAGACCGGCTCCTCGATAAACATAGGACGAAACTGCTCCAGCTCTTTGGCCAATACCTTCGCCATAGGTTTGTGCAGGCGACCATGGAAGTCAACACCGATATCCAAATCGTATCCTACCGCTTCCCTGATCGACGAAACACGTTCCAGGACAAGGTCAATTTTTTTATACGTATCGATATACTGCATTTCATCGGTCGCATTCATTTTGATGGCTCGGAAGCCTGCTTCCAAAGATTTTTTTGCCGTATTTGCCACATCGGCAGGCCGGTCACCGCCAATCCACGAATACACCTTGATTTTATCCCGGCACTTACCACCCAGCAACTGATATACAGGCGCGTTGTAGAATTTACCTTTAATATCCCAAAGCGCCTGATCTATGCCTGAAATGGCGCTCATCAGGATGGGACCACCACGGTAAAAACCACCGCGATACATCGTGTTCCAGTGTCCTTCAATATCCATCGGATCTTTACCGATCAGACTTTCCATGAGTTCTATCACTGCTGCTTTCACTGTTGCAGCCTTACCTTCAATCACCGGCTCACCCCAGCCAACAATACCCTCATCCGTTTCAATCTTCAAAAACAACCACCGCGGCGGCACCTGGAACAATTCGTAACTTCTTATTTTCATCTTATGGATTGGAATTCAATTTGAAACAGCGAAGCTATTTATTTCTCCGGTATTGGCAAAAGGAAGATGTGTATGATTTATATCGGCGGGGTGGTGAAAATCGATGCGCAGATTCTCGGATTAATTTTTTACGCAGATTAATTTTCCCGCAGATCTGCGTAGATTAAGTTTTCCCGCAGATCAACGCAGATTATACTACCGCAGATTTACGCAGATTAATTTTCCCGCAAATCAACGCAGAATAAATCAGCGGTAATCTGCGGTAGTATAATCTGCGGGAATCTACGGGAAAAATTATAGGGACGATGTTCTGCGTAAATCTGCGGGAAAATTACAGCGACGGTGTTCTACGTAAATCTGCGGGAACGAGCAAGTTCAAACAAAACAAACCACCGATGCCACTCTTAATAAGTTAATCCCTTCAGATACGCCATCGTTTGTGGAACCTGCGTTTGGTAGCTTGGGCTTTCGTCTTCGATATAATAATGCTCAATCGCCGACTTTCTGGCAGCTTTCAGAATCGCGGGAATGTTAAGTTGACCAGTTCCTAATGCCACGTCATTCTCTACCGGAGTACCTCCCGACAAATTTCCTTCTACACCTTTTTTGAGGTCCTTCAGGTGCATCAATTTAAAACGTTTCGGATATTTCGTCAACAATTCTGCAGGATCACCGCCAGGGAAAAACGCCCATAAAATATCCAGCTCGAAGCTCACATATTTCGGATCAGTCTTCTGAATGATATAATCCATCAACGTCCCGTCTTCATACTTCTCCCATTCGTAACCGTGGTTGTGGTAGCAAAACGTAAGACCATGTTCGTCCTTCAGCTTTTTACCAATCTGATTGAAGTCAGCAATTGTCTTGTCCGCCATTTCTTTTGTGAACTTACCGCTGTGAGGAATCCAGGCAACCCGGACAAACTTAGCACCTAACGTTTTAGCGTTGCTTGCTACCTCGTCCGTTTTATTGAGTGCGTCAGGATATTGCACACCAAAGGATGAGCACTTGATACCGCGGTCATCAAGCATTTTGCGAAGTTCCGCAGCCGTTTTTCCGAACAGACTCGAAAACTCCATATCCTTAATTCCCAGTTTTTGTAGCGTATCAAGCGTAGCCGCAGGATCTTTAGCAAGACTTTTCCGATACGTATACGACACCATGCCAGGCGTACCTGGAAAGAGAGGCTTACCTTTCTGAGCAAACACTGCACCGGAAACCAGGCAGATAAGTGTAAAAACTAAAACAATACTTCTTGATTTCATAGTAAGGATTTTTGGGTACACTACCGTGACGAATTTGATATCTGCTCACCCCGATAAAGTGCGACAGACACCAAATGTGGGTATAATCGGAGATTCCGCCAAATATCCGCACTGTTTACACATATTTCTTCCACAACTGATTTCGAACTTTCCGATTCTGGCGATGTATAGCGCAACTTGTCTTTCAGAACCAGCATGCCTCTCAAATTGAAAATAAAATCTGCTTAATACGAATTGCAATGGTTATTTACTTATCAATGTGAAAATATGACTTGAATAATTAAATGTGAAATACTTCGTTGTCCATTTAAATACACCCTGAATTTTGACAAATACAATATGTGATTTAGTATCATCGCGCAACAACACCACCCAGTTTAGTATGCATAATTCTATATCATTATAACAAAACACCCATGCCCTCCCGTAAAAAACTATGCACTTTAATTTTCTTTTTATGCATCTCGAATTTAGCTTTCGCGCAAAATGTTACAGTGAATGGATTTATCAGGGAAAGCGGCTCGCTGGAAAATATTGACTATGCCCAGGTAATAATTGCAGGGAGCAATATCGTGTCACAGTCAAATAAATATGGTTTTTATTCACTAACATTCCCTGTAGCGGACTCCATATCTGTCAGGATTTCGAAGGTAGGTTATGCTACACAAACAATTCGTATCACCGGGCAAAATAACCAGCAAATGGATATCAAGTTGGCAACCGAATCTATCGAGTTGGAGACTGTGACAATTTTGGCGGGCGAGTATGACAAGAAGAGCCTTTCTCCCAAAATCAGCACGATAAATGTACCGGTTCAACAGTTAAAAGATGCCCCATCTTTGCTGGGCGAGAAAGATATTTTAAAGGCAATACAGCTCATGCCCGGTGTTCAAAGTGGCACTGAAGGCAGCAATGGCCTTTTCGTTCGCGGAGGAAGTGCAGATCAGAATCTGATACTGATGGATGAGGCCAAAGTCTACAACATTTCACACCTGTTTGGATTCTTTTCGATCTTTAACGGAGATGCGCTTAAAAATGTGGAGTTTATCAAAGGAGGTTTTCCGGCCAGGTATGGCGGACGAATTTCTTCCGTTTTGGATGTTCAGATGAAAGAGGGAAATAAGCAAGGCGTTCATGGCGAATTGGGTGTTGGCCTGATCAGCAGCCGCTTAACGCTGGAAGGACCGATTAAAAAGGAGAAGTCTTCATTTATTATTTCTGCCCGCAGGTCCTATCCTGATTTACTTTTGTCTTTGGCCAAAAACGCTTCAGGTGCTGTACTGAAAACAAATTTTTACGATTTAAACGCAAAGGCAAACTTTGAAGTCAACCCAAATAACAGAATCTATTTCAGTACTTATCTGGGAAAAGACAATATGTTCCAACGTGTCAACAAAAAGGCAGATGCGTACCGAAATATGGGTTTTAGCTGGGGGAACAAAACCGGCACACTTCGATGGAGCCGTATTATCTCCCCCCGGTTATTTGCTAACCTGACACTGATCTACAGCAATTTTAAATATTCATTAGAAAATGCCACGGGCCTTTCAAGTCAGCAATATTCATCTACATTAAATGAGTCGGGAATTAAATATGACTTCGAATTGCTACCAAATTCTAAACATGCCATTCGTTTTGGTTTGAATGTTTCCAGATTAAATTTCCGGCCAAATGTATCTACGTTTAGTGAGGATAGTGAAGTTAAGAGTCGGAATATTGAAAAAATAAATGCGCTGGACGCTGCCATTTATATTGAAGATGTTTACACGCCAGTACAAAATCTGGTTTTGAATTATGGATTGAGAATTGCCCGATTTACGCCCTCTGGACAGTCTTATACTTTTGTCGAACCCAGACTGGCGGCTACCTATAACTTTGCTGAAAACTGGGCTTTGAAAACCGGATATTCTGTAATGAATCAACCGGTACAACTGCTAACCAATAATGGGTTAGGGCTGTCTGTAGACATATGGGTACCTTCAACGGCAAATATGCCTCCTCAAAATTCCCGCCAGTTGACTTTTGGAGTTACGCATGATCTCAATGACAAAATCAGTATTGAACTGGAAGTCTATAAAAAGAAAATGAATAACATTCTGGCTTTTAAAGAAGGAGCCAGTGTCTTGTCGATGATAGAACTATTCAGGGATCGCGACTTCACCTCACGCGATATACGCTGGAATGACGTAAGTACTTCGGGATCAGGAAACGCGCATGGACTAGAATTATTCATACACAAAAGATCAGGGAAACTGACAGGATGGACGGGTTATACATGGAGTAAAACGGTATATCAGTTTGAAAAGTTGAATGACGGGAAAGCATTTTACCCGACGCACGACAGG
This sequence comes from Dyadobacter sp., assembly GCA_035998385.1. Classification (GTDB taxonomy): domain Bacteria; phylum Bacteroidota; class Bacteroidia; order Cytophagales; family Spirosomataceae; genus Dyadobacter. Next base: position 4,783 of record DASYHR010001020.1, read on the forward strand.
CGGCATCAGTTGTCGTTGGTTGGGGCTTACAAGAAGAGCGACCGCGTAAAGTTCGCAGGGAACTTCGTTTTCAGTACCGGCAACCCAGTTACTCAACCGCGCCTGAGCTATAGTAGCCTCAGCCCGGATCCAATCACAGGCCTTCCTGAGTTGAACGAAACTATTATAGATTATGGGAATCAAAGAAATAACAGCAGAACCCCGGTTTACCATCGTCTGGATTTGAGCGTACAATGGAGTAAGCAAAAGAAGCGAGGCAAACGCACGTGGGAATTTGGTATCTACAACATACTCGGGACAAAAAATGTGTTCGCATATGAAATTGATATAAACGGACGGCGCGACTCGAACGACCAATATATCAGAATCAAACAGCTGAATACAATCAGTTTAATGCTTTTCATTCCGTCCATTGCCTACAGTTTCAAATTTTAAAGACTATGCGTTTCCTGTATTTTATTTTGGCTTTATTGATCCTTACTTCTTGCCTGAAACAACTCGACGCGGTACCCGATGCGCCGGAGCAATTGGTGTTGGAATGTTACATAAGTCCGGCAGACACTGTGGTTCGGGCGGTACTATCCCGGGCAACATCGTTTGCTGAAAAAGAAATCAAATTTACTGATCTGTTTGTCAGGGATGCGGCAATTTCAATCAGCGATGGTGTGACAGAAAAACATTTTGTCCCCGATACAAGTAATCGCTTTTATCAATTCAGGGTGTCAGATGATTTCAAAATCGAAAAAGGAAAGTCGTATTCGATTAAAGCGGTCGCGAAAAATGGGGAAATACTCACGGCGTCATGCACGGTTCCGCCAGGACACATACAACCCGAACAGATTACTGTGGCAAAACTGGCGCAAAATAACAATAGCATGGATGTTAGCATAAGCTGGAAACATAATGCAGCAGATCAGTATATTGTGCGCCCATACTACTTTTCTTCATTGCCAAAATACTTCAACTGGCATACGGCGCATAACCCACAGTTTATCAGTGGCGCCGACATCGCCGGAGATATATTGACAACCAATTATTTCACGACAGACCTGGCTCGCAATCAACCCAAAAACACGGTGTTTCTGTATGTTGCAGATGAACACTTCTACGCCTACTCAAAATCAAAAAACGCAAACCAAAACAATCAGGTTGACCCTTTTGCCCAACCTCTAAATGCGAAACACAATATTACCGGCGGGCTTGGCTGTTTTGGAGCTTACAATGTGACCCGAATCGATATCGGGTTTTGACAGATGGACATACACTAGCCAAGGAGAAAACATATCCGCTTTTCTTTTTCGATAAATACAAACCAATTAATTGCATGACTATCAACTACTCAAACGGTTATTCAAAGGTCAGCGGAATCAGTATATATTATGAGTTATATGGTGATGGAGAACCGCTGGTTTTGCTTCATGGTGGCGGCTCTACCATACAAACTAGTTTCGGAAGAATTATCCCTGAACTGGCTCAGTTTCGACGACTGATTTGCGTAGAATTGCAGGCGCATGGTCGTACCGGCGATCGGGATACGCCAATCAGTTTTGACCAGGATTCCGATGATGTGGCTGGGTTGTTAGCAAATTTGAATATTGATAAGGCGGATATTTTTGGCTTTAGTAACGGCGCCACCACCGCACTTCAACTTGCTATCAATCACCCTTCAATCTGCAAAAAGATCGTAGCTGGTTCAACCATACTCAAACGAGATGGAGCACCGGAAGGTTTTTGGGAGTTTATGCGAAATGGCACTTTCGATGACATGCCTCAATTGTATAAAGATGCGTTTTTAGCGGTGACGCCTGACGAGACCAAACTGCTCAGAATGTATCAGCAATGTGCTGACAGGATGAATCACTTTGAAGACTTTTCTGAAGAAGCAATCCGGTCGATTCAAGCACCTGTATTACTGGTGAACGGCGATGCAGATGTAGCCAGTTCGGAGCATATTGTAGCTATGTCACGCCTGATTCCAAACTGTAATCTGGCCATTTTGCCTGGCGGTCATGGCGCCTATTTAGGAGAGATTACGACGCTTACCCGGCAGTTCGATAGCCGCCCCATCCTTTCTTTGCTCGAACAATTCCTCTGAGATGCCTGGTTTACGTACATTATTTGAATCG
>DASYHR010000027.1:0-2518 GCA_035998385.1 Dyadobacter sp.
TATTGCGACATATCCTCTACGATGATCTTAAGAAGGAAGTCGTAATCGCCGGAAATATTGAAACATTCTGTCACCTCGGGCATGGCAACTACTGCTTTCACAAACTTTTCGCCCATTACCTTGGAATGCTCTTTCAAGGCAATGTTGCAGAATGCCATTAGCTTTTTGCCCACTTTCTCACGGTCAACGAGCGCTACATATTTCCGTATAACCCCTTCTTTCTCGAGTCTTCTCACCCGTTCATAAACAGGTGTGTAAGAAAGATTTAGCTTTTCGGCAAGTTCACGTGTTTTCAACGTTGCATCCTGTTGTAAATACTGGAGTATTTTGGCGTCGGTTTCGTCGGGAATGTGCATAGATAGAATATCTTTATTCACTTTTGATCTGGTCAAAGATGGGATAAATTATGATAAAACCAGATTTTGATCAGACTAATAATCTGATTTTTTTCATTTTATTGAATAAAACATCTATTGGCGTAAATTTGTAATCTGAGAATCTTGTATCTGATTGTAAATGCGGATACAAGCCAACTGAACTAACGGAAATTGAAATAATGGTAGCTACAAAGCAAAATAATATTCGTGAAATTTTGAAGAGTCGTATTCTGGTGCTTGATGGTGCTATGGGAACGATGATACAACGCTACAAACTGGAGGATTACGATTACAGTGGAGAGCGGTTTAAGGATTGGGCGCATGATGTAAAAGGGAACAACGATTTACTTTCACTGACCCGCCCCGATGTCATCAAAGAAATACATGCTGCTTATTTTGAAGCCGGAGCAGATATTGCAGAAACCAATACATTTTCGGGAACCACCATCGCCATGGCTGACTATGGAATGGAGGAACTCGTATATGAACTGAATTATGAGTCGGCGCGGCTGGCCCGCGAGGTGGCAGATGTGTTTACTGAAAAAAATCCTGACAGGCCACGATTTGTGGCCGGTTCGATAGGACCGACAAACCGTACGGCATCGTTGTCGCCGGATGTAAATAATCCTGGCTACAGGGCTGTTAGTTTTGATCAGCTTGTGGAAGCTTACTACGAGCAGGTAAAAGGGCTGACCGACGGAGGAAGTGATATCCTGTTGGTTGAAACCGTTTTTGATACACTCAATGCCAAGGCTGCACTTTTCGCAATAGATAAATTCTTTTCAGATGCAAAAGAAGGTAAAGTAGAAAAACTACCGTCATGGCGTGTAGGAGCGGATGGTGCGTTGCCGATCATGGTGTCCGGTACGATTACAGATGCTTCCGGAAGAACGCTTTCAGGACAAACTACCGAAGCTTTTTTGACTTCTATATCTCATTTGCCGCTGTTGTCTGTGGGGTTGAACTGTGCACTCGGAGCGGATCTGATGCGCCCGTATGTTCAGATTCTTGCAGACCACTCGCCGTTTTTCACATCTGCTCATCCCAATGCGGGTCTGCCGAATGAAATGGGAGAATACGATGAATCTCCGGAGCAAATGGGCGAAGTCGTTGAAGGATTTTTGAAAGACAATCTTGTAAACATCATCGGCGGATGTTGCGGTACCACACCGGGGCATATCCGTGTAATCGCCGATCTGGCAGCAAAATATACACCGAGATCTGTTGATCATGCAGACCCGGTTTTGAAATTATCCGGTCTGGAACCGATGAATATTACACCTAACGCCAACTTCGTCAATATTGGTGAAAGATGTAACGTGTCGGGTTCGAAAATGTTTGCGCGCCTCATTCGTACGGGTGACTATGACGCAGCACTTTCTGTGGCGCGTGACCAGGTCGAGAACGGAGCGCAGGTAATTGACGTCAATGTGGATGAAGGCATGATTGATGGTGTGGAAGCGATGAAGACATTCTTGAACCTGATGGCTGCAGAGCCAGATATTTCTCGCGTACCGCTGATGATCGACTCCTCCAAATGGGAGGTGATAGAAGCAGGTCTGAAATGTGTGCAGGGAAAAGCGATCGTAAACTCCATCTCTCTTAAAGAAGGTGAGGAGAAATTCAAAGAGCTTGCGCGTAACGTACTGAGGTACGGAGCTGCGGCGGTGATCATGGCTTTTGATGAAAACGGACAGGCTGATAACTACGAACGCCGTATAGAAATATGCAAGCGGGCGTATCGGATTTTGGTGGATGAGGTAGGTTTCCCTGCTCAGGATATCATTTTTGATCCGAATATTCTGACAGTTGCAACGGGTATGGAAGAGCATAATAATTATGCAGTGGACTTTATTGATGCAACGCGATGGATCAAAGAAAACCTTCCGTATGCGAAGGTGTCAGGAGGGGTCTCCAATGTGTCATTCAGTTTCAGAGGAAATGAGCCTGTAAGGGAAGCGATACATACCGCATTCCTGTACCATGCCGTGAAAGCAGGAATGGATATGGGGATTGTGAATGCCGGACAGCTTGGGATTTATGATGAGATTCCAAAGGAAACATTGGAGCTGGTTGAAGACGTACTGCTTAACCGTAGACCTGACGCCACGGATCGGCTCATTACCTTTGCGGAAACAGTA
>DASYHR010000071.1:0-1643 GCA_035998385.1 Dyadobacter sp.
AAAAGTTGTTTCAAGAATTCAGCTTCTGCGACCAGAACCAGGTTCGAGATTCAAAACACTTTTTGACCGTAACTCACAGGATTGGATTGTCGTTCGCTCTGCATTCTCGAAAACGGCGATACTTACCAAGGAAGGACAGGAACTCTTTGAGATCAAAGATATTCTGCCAAACTCTGCGATTCAATACCACTTCTTTGGGGTTGATAACCGATTTATCACGATACGTTCCGGAAACTACACTACAGTATTCGACATGACAGGAAGGCGACTTGGGGACAAGGCGATTCCATCAGAAATGCCTGTTCAGCTTACCTATCAGCCGGGGTATTACAAACTGCTTATATTCAGCAGGTCCGAGAAAAAAATACAGGTTTGGTCTATTAAGCTTAGATAATGAAATACCTCAAATACAGCATTTTAGTACTGGGAATTTTTGTTTGGATGGTGGGATTAAATTCTGACCTGAGCTCGAAAATTTCCAAAACTGACAGTTACCGCTACGGCGATCTTTACCGTCTATCCAATCTTTCTGAATTCAAGGATCCGGTAAAATTCTGCACGGCCTACACACCACCGCCGAAGGCAACAACCAGGCGGGTGCATCTGTATGTGATCGGAGACAGCTTTACTGAAAAGTTGAGAATGGACAAAGACGATTTTAATGCGGATGTATACACCCATCTGCATTGGAATGAAGTATTACATTTCAAACCGGATACTTCGGAGATCAATATCCTGTTGGTGGAAAGTGTGGAAAGGCATTTCAGGGAGAAATTTCTGACGGGACCGATTCAGAACATTGTACCTGACTCCCGTACTTTTGTCGATAACGGTCATCAGCCTGCATTGATGCATACGCTGGACGGAGCATTCAACTCCAAAGCAACTGAAGGCCGACTTGACGAATTTTTGTTTCAGAACGACTTCATTCTGTCTTTAAAAGAGTGGAAGGCCAACTTCAACCTGAACGTTTTTGATCGGACAAATCAGGAGGTCACACGCATTAACAACGGGCAGGATTTGGTTTATTATATGGACACAGATACTGATACCGCTGCGTTTACATCATCCTTCGCGGAAATTGAAAATACTGAGATTGATACTTTGGTTACGAATTTGAATGAGACCAGAATATTGGCGGAGAAAATGGGATTTGATAAAGTGATTTTATCCATCATCCCGAATAAAGTTTCTGTACTCATGCCTGAATACGGGCATTATAATCAACTGATTGACAGGATATACCAACATCGTAATTTGAAGCTTGACTTCGTGGATGTTTACGGGGATTTTAAGAGGTTAGGTACAAAAAGCTACCTCAAAGGTGATTCGCACTGGACGTGTGAAGGGCAATATTCATGGCTCAATAAGATCAATACCAAAGTAAACCAACTGGTTTCTTCTCCGATCCTATAAAAAAATCGTGGTCTGCACTTCCTGAGGAATTGCAGACCACGATTACTGATTTCTTCTTCACTATTACAGGTTCTCCATCTTCTTAGTAAGTTTCCCAACGGTAAGCCCCTGCACGATAATCGAGAACAATACGACAAAGTAGGTGATCGCCAGAAGCAGATCCTTGTGCAGGTACGAATCAATCGACAGCGCCAGGGCAATGGAGACCCCTCCTCTTAATCCTCCCC
>DASYHR010000450.1:0-3367 GCA_035998385.1 Dyadobacter sp.
GTAATAGCCCTCGAGCGATACTTCAATCTTATTTCCTCTGTAATTTCTATACAAACCAAGCGATATCTGATCGCCCACCTGCGGTTTGATATACCTGTCGCTCAGTTTCCAAATGTCTGTAGGAGACACAGACATGGTATTGGTAAGTAAATGAATATACTGACGAAGCGTATTATAGCTTAATTTCAGAGAAAGGTTATCCAACACACTGTAACGCATGGATGCCCTAATTTCCGGTCCGCCGTAAGTCTGTATATTTTTACCTTTCCCAAAAGTCTCGGTTCCATTCTGGTAAGGCCGGTCGATCGGGAAACCCGGGGTGTAACTATTGATGGTTTTTGGACCTAGATATTGAAACAAAGAAAACCGGATGCCGCCGGTGATAGATAGCTTTGGACTTACCTCAAATTTATCTTCCAGATAAATGGCATTTTCAATCGCCTGCTCCGTCTCCAGCGTGTCAGGCAAAATCAGCGATTGAGACCCACGAGGTGTAAATGTTCCCGGACTCAGCTTGTAGTAAGTCGAGCTCAACCCAAATTCGAGCGTATGTTTAGGATTGATCACATAGCTGAAATCTGCCTTAAAATTCGACTGTCTGATATTGAATTTGAGATCAAAAGAATTGAGAGGAAGCCCTGCCGCCTCCATCGCGTACTGATACCTGCTATGAGAAGCAGTAAAAACGCCGTACAATTTCTGATTAAATGTATGTTTCCATTTCAAAGCGGCCAGCTGATTTTGATAGCTATACAATGTGTCGCCGTACAAACGGAAGCGGTCATCGCTGCTATATCCGGTCAGAAACAGACTATTCTTCTCATTGATTTCATGACTCACATGTAAGTTCAGATCATAAAATGAGGCTGAGCTGTTGTTGTATTCAGGATTGTCGAGCGCCTTGATCAGCCAGCTCGAGTAAGTAGACCGCCCTCCGAGCAAAAATGAAGTTTTGTCTTTGACAATGGGGCCTTCTACAGATAAACGTCCGGTTACCAATCCCAAGCCTCCCGACACGACATATTTCTTTTTGTTCCCATCCCGACTGTTGATATCGAGCACAGAAGCCAGCCTTCCTCCGTATTTGGATGGAATCGTGCTTTTATACAATTCAACTTCTTTTAAAACATCAGGGTTGAAGGCAGAGAAAAATCCGAAAAGGTGAGATGGATTATAGATGGTGGCATCATTATACAGAATCAGGTTCTGATCCACCGAGCCTCCGCGAACATTCAGCCCTGTGCTGTTTTCACCGACAGATTTCACGCCCGGCAACGTCATGATCGTCCTGAGCAAATCTGTTTCTCCAAATACGGTCGGTACCTGTTTCAGGTTTTTGATACTTAGCTTCACCTGACCCATTTGTGTGCTTACCACGTTTTTATCCATTCCTGCTTTTACCGAAACTTCTTTCAATGCGATCACACTTTCACGCATTTCAATATCCAGCTTTCCATTTGAATAAAGTACGACCTGGCGCTGCGTTTCCCGCATACCAAAACTTTTGATTTTCAGCACCCGTTTTCCCCTGGGAATTGTCAATGCGTACAATCCGAGTGCATCAGTTGTAACACCTATTGACGGGGACTCAATAAATACAGCGGCACCAATCACCGGCTCGCCCGTGATCGCGTTCCTGACATAGCCGGTTATGGTGGAATTGCCGGGTGTGATTTTATGTTTTTTGATACCAATATCGTGTATCTTACTTTCTGCGGAAGACAGCAGCTTTTCTTTCAGCGCGTCGTCGGGACCAGCATAGGTAACCGTACCATCACCGTCACTTTCCGGATTGAATAGCCCCGGCTGCAGCTGTGTGATAATGCGTGGCCCATAGGTAATGAAGATTCTTTTCTGATTATCAATTGAATATTCAAAATCGGAACCCCGGAACACCTGATCCAGCACCTCACGTATGGTGAGGTCGTTTACATTGAGGTCAAGCGTCAATGAATCGAACCGACTGGCGTCATAATAAAAGTAATAGCCCGAAACCGACTCAGCCTGTTTCACAAAATCACTGAAACGTGCAGAGTCTAGCCGCATGGTTATCTTCTTTTCCGGCACAGTTTGCTGCGCAGCTAACTCACCCGCACCAAGCAAAAAGGATATACAAAAAACAAGCAGTAAAATTCTCTTCATGGTTTGGCCAGTTCGTCGTAAGTTTTTAGCATTGTTTTAATCGCATAGGCTCTGTCTGCCCGGTAAGTAATGCCTTCCTTCCTGAGGACTCTTCGTAAGGCTCTTTTGTGTTCCGGAAAAAGGCTCAAAACTGATTTCTTGCTACGGACGGAGTAATACTGTTCTCCTTTTCTGACATAGTAAAAATCCTTCTGTGGAAAAACGGAGATTACTCTGCGATCTACGATTTTTTCCTGCCTTACTTTGCTGCGTCGGATCAGCAAATGGGTAGGACCGTCATAGAACAGATTATAGAATCCCGTAACCATAGTTGGCTCGATGCCTTTTCCCTTCTCGTACCAGATAAATAGTTGTTCGTAATTGGTAAAATACTTCACTTTCTCTGAGGCAATGATGATGGCGTCTCCGGTGAGGTGCCTGACGACGAGTTGGTCTCGTACGATGTCGTACATCATAGGAATGCTGTCAAACCGCTGCCCCTCGACCCATACAGATCCATGATTCCATTTTCTATCTGTAAAAAATTGATGTTCCTTCTCGCGCGCGTCGTAGATATAATAGACACGCCCATTGTAAAGATTCTGAGATTCGAGTGTAGCCTCTCTGTATAATGACAAAGGGTATTGCACTTCTTCGGGAATAGGCGGAAAAGGGTTATTTTGTATCGCCTCAGCAGGTTTGGTTTGCCCCAGGGAAGCCACAGTTTTCAACAACAAAAAAAATGAAGCGATGTAGAAAAATCTCATAAAGTCGTGGAGGTAATTTTATCTTGTTGCCTGTAATAAACCCTGGTATTCTACGTAAGCTTCAAGAGCCCTTAAGTTACTACTTATTAACAGATTAAAATTTATCCCGAATGGTTGGAATGTCATCGTTCGCAAATTAAATAATCATTGTTGCTCACGCAGACTTTTCTTTTATTTTGACCTGTACGTTGCAGGTTAGCAGTTTTGTTGCTGACGAATACGGACGAAAGCGTTTTCATTAAACTCCGGGAGCAGAACCAGCGGTATTGCAAAAAATCACCGGATGGTTATCCATTGTTATGGAATGATCCTAACTTTGAAACCTGATATAACACACAAAGTATTATTATTTAAATTTCCGATTATCTTCTATGAAAATTCTTATCACGGGTGGTGCGGGATTTGTTGGTTCAGCGCTGGCAATTTCTCTTAAACTCAATTACCCCCACTATCAGATATATGCACTGGACAACCTGAAA
>DASYHR010000472.1:0-9490 GCA_035998385.1 Dyadobacter sp.
TTTTAAAACCGGCGTTGCTACATTCCTCACCGATGAAACCGGCTTCGGCTCAGATTCATCCGGGATGCAAATTCCTACGGCTTCTTACCAAACTCTGATCGGCTCAGCCAAATGGGATATGAATAAGAAAACCATTGTGATGAAAGGTTTTGGAGAAACATCGTCCTATACTTCAACAAACCCCGAACAGGAAGGGCTGACATTCCAGGGCTCAGAGGCGATTTATGATGTAGGTAAAGTAACACTGAATGTAAAAGGTGTACCGTATGTACAAACGGCCGATGTGAAGATTATTCCAGACGGAGGCTTGCTGAGTATTGACTCAAAGGGAAGAATCAACCCTTTGAAAAAAGCCAGAATTGAGATTGATACATTGCAGACTTCACACAGGTTACGCGATGCGGATATCAAAATCAATTCACGGAATCATTTCGAAGGATCCGCAACCTACCAGTATATCACAGCCAGAAAGGACACATTTAATATAAAAATGCAGAATTTCGAACTTCGTGAACTTGGAACGGAAACTGAAGGCAAGCAACGCAAAGGAAATCCTGCGGCAGGGCAGGCTCTGAAATACTACACCACTGCCCATGCAGACATTAAGGAGGCAGACAATCTGATTCTTTCTCCACGAATTCAATACAAAGGCGCCATTAATCTGGTAGCCTATGAGCCCTCACTCAAATTGGAAGGGTTTGTGAAGCCGATGATCAAATTCCGTAAAGATTTCCAGAGTTCCTGGATCGTATACAATGAAGCTCCGGGAGAGAGCATTTCTATCAAAATTGATAAAAACCTGAAGAACGAACACGAATTGCCTTTGTCTGTAGGACTTCATTTTAACGAAGCGAGAGGGTTGTATATGAGTTTCCTTTCTGCCAAAGATTCCGACGGAGACGAGGACATCTACCTGGCGCAGGGAGCCATGAATTATGACGAAGACAATAAAGCTTTCAAAGTAACACCTCCTGCAGGAGCCGACGGACTGATAGACGAATCCAATGTTCTAAAGTTTGATGACAAAACCGGAATCGCCAATTTTTCAGGTCCGCTCAAGCTAACTTCTGCGGATTGGATGCAGGCGTCGGGTATAGTGGAAGCCCAGGTTGATAGCTCGCGATTCAGTTTTAACACGATGCTACTTCTCAGAATGGCTGCTCTGGAACCGGTATTGCAGCCTATCGCAGCAAAAATCGTAGAGACCAATCTGGAAGAACAGAACAGCACTGCCGCAGACGACGATTTCGAACAGCAAAACAGGAAACTTGCAGCGATGATCGGGGCAAAACAAACGGATGCATTTGTCAAATTAACCGCTGCTGCATACAAGCCGTTGTTTGAGGCCTCTCCTGTGATGGATGCTCCTATTGCATTATCAAACGTTAACCTGAACTGGTCTGCGGTGCATGGTGCTTACTACTCAAAAGGACCAATAGGTGTTTCCCATTTTGGAAAAAACAATATCAATGCCCAAATGGATGGCGTCCTTGAAATCCGCAGGACGGCAGACGGAGACGAGTTCAGCTTATTCCTGCAGGCATCACCGGATATCTGGTATTATTTCGATTATCGTCAGAATGAATTGGGCGTGGTGTCGTCACAGCTCGATTTTAATGATCAGCTAACTGCGAAATCGAAGAACGTCAAATCAAAAATGTCCCTGATTTCGTTGGGTACTGAGGAGAAGGATATGTTTGTAAACAGGTTTGACGACTTTTATCAGCCGGCTGTTAAAAAAGCAAAACAGATGAAAGCAACTGTAAAGAAAAAGGTAACTCCGGCAGCTGAAAAGAAAAAGAAAGAAGAGCAGGCAGAAGGCTTCTGACAAAAACAAACTGTAGAATTTATTTGATCATAAGTGACAAAAAAATTAATTTTGCATTTCCGGATTACTTGCAAAAAAGCACTTTGTATCGTATTTTTGAAAAAAACCCAATTGAATTCAAAATAAACAAGAAATAGTACAAAATGAGTGTTGCCTTAATTATAGTTACGATTTTAGTTGCTTATCTTCTTGGCTCGATACCAAGCTCCGTTTGGTACGGTATTGGCTATTTTGGAATTGACGTTAGAAAACACGGCAGTGGAAACGCAGGCGCAACCAATACTTTCAGGGTATTAGGCAAAAGGGCAGGTACCATCGTCATGTTGATTGACGTGATCAAAGGATGGACGGCAACCTGCATCGCATCCATGTTATTCTACATGGGTACTATCGGTGAGACTGAATTACTGATGTACAAAATCCTTTTTGGAATTATAGCCATTGTCGGTCACATCTTTCCGGTGTTTGTAAAATTCAAAGGCGGAAAAGGAATTGCGACACTGCTGGGCATGGTACTCGCTATTCATCCTGAACTTGCTCTGCTGAGTATTACCATATTTATACTGACCTTACTGGCATCTCAATATGTATCACTGAGTTCAATACTGGCTACGCTATCCTTTCCAGTACTTTCCTGGGTAGGCGTTTTCGGGCATCCTGAGCCACTGTTGATTGTATTTGGATTTGTAATGTTTGTACTCGTCGTGTTGACCCATCAAAAAAACATTGTCAGACTAATGAATGGCAATGAGAATAGGGTTAAGCTGTTCGGTAAATCCAAAGCCATCCGCCACTAACAAGAAATATATCTCAATAAGCACCCCTAAGGATCAAACCTTAGGGGTTACTTTTTTTAAATTAGCCGATCTTTTTCGCATGCTACTACTTGTAGCAACACAAATGAACAAACCAGATTATGAATAATTACATTGATAAAAACCGCGACAGGTTTCTGAATGAATTACTTGACCTCCTTCGCATTCCATCTGTAAGTGCCGATTCGAAGTTCAAACCTGACATGATCAAAGCGGCCGAATATGTTCGCGACCGCATCAGTGAAGCCGGCGCCGACCGTGTCGAAATATTTGAAACTCCGGGACACCCTGTTGTATACGGAGAAAAAATCATTGATCCCTCATTACCGACGGTGTTGGTATATGGGCACTATGATGTGCAGCCTGCCGATCCATACGAACTTTGGAACTCCCCTCCTTTTGAGCCGGTGATCAAAGATGAGCGTATCTATGCGCGTGGAGCCTGTGATGACAAAGGGCAGTTTTACATGCATATCAAAGCGTTGGAGACCATGCTTGCAACTGACTCGCTTACCTGCAACATCAAAATGATGATTGAAGGTGAAGAAGAAATTGGCTCGTCTCACCTGGAAACATTCGTAAAAGAGCACCGCGATCTGTTGAAATGTGATACCATCCTTATTTCAGATACAAGCATTATTGCCAATGATGTTCCTTCCATTGAAACCGGCTTACGCGGGCTTACCTATATGGAAGTGGAGGTCGTTGGCGCTAACCGCGATTTGCACTCCGGCGTGTATGGTGGCGGCGTGGCTAATCCCATTAATGTATTGTGTGAAATGATTGCCTCGCTTAAAGACGAGAACGGGCATATCACCATTCCGGGATTCTACGATCAGGTTCAGGACCTAAGTCAGGCCGAAAGAGATGCGCTGAATGCTGCACCTTTTGATTTGGATGAATACAAGAAGGACCTTCATATTGATGATGTAGCCGGTGAAAAAGGATATACAACGATCGAAAGAACCTCCATTCGCCCCACGCTTGATGTAAACGGAATATGGGGAGGCTACATCGGAGAAGGTGCAAAAACAGTATTGCCATCCAGGGCAAATGCCAAAATTTCTATGCGTCTCGTTCCAAACCAGACAGACCAGGAAATATGCGCATTGTTCACCAAACATTTCGAATCCATTGCGCCGGCATCGGTGAAGGTGAAAGTAACGCCTCATCACGGTGGGTTACCTTATGTTACACCTACGGATTCTATTGAATATGAAGCGGCTTCTCTGGCTATGGAAGAGTCCTTTGGCAAAAAACCGATACCAACACGCGGCGGGGGAAGTATTCCTATCGTAGCATTGTTTGAGCAGGAATTAGGTCAGAAAAGTATCCTGATGGGCTTTGGGCTTGATATTGATGCGTTACACTCACCTAATGAGAGCTACGGGCTTTTTAACTATTACAAAGGAATTGAGACTATACCTTTATTCTTCAAGCATTATGCGAGGTTGAAAAAATAATAAAAAAGGGTTAAAACTGAAGATCATCATCAGTTTTAACCCTTACTATTTGCGCTAGCTCCCTTCTATCTCTTTCTCCTTTCTTCCCGCTTTAGTTTCTTCAGATTTTCAATAGCCTTCTTCGCTTCCTTATCCTGACTTGATTTTTTATCAGCCTTATCATCGGCCAGTTTGTAATAGCGTAACGCCTCGTCATAGTTTTTTTTCATCTCGGAAATCTTCCCAAGCCCAATGAGTGAGGATACATAATATCCGGCATTCAGAGATTTGGTCTGCACAGAAAAGTCAATCGCTCTTTGATAATATTTGGCCGCCAGTTCATAATTGCGATGGTACTGCATGTTGTAGTAAGCCAATACGTATGCCGCATTACGGCCACTCACACCTTCATATCCGGGCATAAACTGATCAATTTTGGTCAGGATATTCTGGGCGGCTTTTTCTGCCTCCGCTGTCCTTCCGGTCACAAATGCCGTACGACAGAAATACCGCTCGAAGTATGGATTGTTTGGATAGGTTTGCCACATGTACTTCGCCAGTTCGTAGGCTTTTCCATATTCATTTTCCATGCTGTAAATCTGCAACAGAAAGTACCTGGCCTCTACACGCGTATAAAAAGCGTTGTTCCCTACCTTTTCCAGCTGTTGCTGCCCGAGCTTTTTGTTACCTTTCGGGAATAAAGCAAGTATAGGCTTCAGAATCGGATATTCTTTGGGCACCCATTCTGCATAATAGTTATACAGACCGTCGCCAAACAATAGTTCAGGAGAAAGATCCCCGTTTCCCTTACAAACCTCAAAGTATTTAAGTGACTTTTTCCCAGCAAAAGCAGCTTTGGTCCAGCTTTCTCTCTCTGCATATAGCCGTCCCTTAAACGCATAAGCCGCGGCGAGAAAAAAGGCTGGCTCTACTTTGTTCTTTTCATCATCATAAAGTTTCTCTGCCAAAGTGATTGTAGAATCCATCTGGGCCAGAAACGCTTTATCATATTCTTCATTATCAGTATTCGGTACAATCTTCCACCATTCAGAAAGCCCCATCAGAAAGTGAGGCATCGGGTGTTTGGGATATCTGTATTTCAACCACCGAAACTCAGCATCGGCTTCTGCAAACTTGTAGTTGTAAAGCATATTGATTGCCTCGGTGGATTCGATCTGAACCCCTGGGTTCTTCATGATCATGTCATAATTTTTATCCAGATCGGCCGAAGAATACAGTTGGGCAAAAACGTTGTTCAGGGAAAGCAGCGCAAGGAGGCAATATGTGGTAATATATTGTATTCGTTTCATATCAGGAGAAATCTGTACCTATTAACGACAGAATGTTATTTTACGTTTGCAGGGCGGTGGGTTTTTAAAAAAAGAGTTAATATTGATAAACTGATCCAATGATACAATCCCTGCGCAGGGATTTTTAGATATTAACTTCCTTATGATAACCATATTAGACAAAACCTTTGTTCCATTCATAGACCAGCAAACGCTCGAAAAGCGAATTTCTGATCTGGCATCTCAGATGAGTACGGACTACAAAGATCGCTGTCCGTTGTTTATTGTAGTACTGAATGGTGCTTTTTTGTTTGCCACGGAGCTTTTGAAGAGAATTCCGCTGTCCTGCGAAATCACTTTTGTGAAGCTGGCGTCCTATGCACACACGGAATCTACAGGTCGTGTCCGTGAGATTATCGGTTTGGAGGAAACGATCACTGGCAGAGACATCATCGTCATTGAGGACATAGTTGATACGGGGCTGACAATGAGTTATCTGATTGAACAGATTGGAAGTTTTAATCCTGCATCCGTACAGGTAGCGACGCTCCTGCACAAGCCGGACGCGTTACAAAAACCTATTGATATGCGGTATATCGGATTCGAAATAGCCAATAAATTTGTGGTCGGCTACGGGCTGGATTATAATGGGCTGGGCCGAAATCTGGATGCACTATACGTAATTGCCTGATCTGATTCATCTTTTAAATACACTTCAACATGCACATACAGTTTTTTGGAGCCGCAAGGACCGTTACAGGAAGCAAACATCTGATCACCACTGAAAAAGGAACTAAAATACTTCTGGATTGCGGGTTGTTTCAGGGAATCCAGACCGATGAATTCAACCGAAATCTGGGATTCAAAGCCTCAGGAATAGATTACCTGATTCTCTCCCATGCACATATTGATCACTCCGGCCTGATTCCCCGTTTGGTTCGTCAGGGCTTTTCCGGCCCTATTTATTGCACAGCGCCAACGGCAGATTTATGTAAAATTATGCTGATGGACAGTGCGCATATACAGGAGAAGGATTTGGAGCGGATCAATGAACGCAGAAAGAAGCAAGGCAGACCACTACTGGAGGAGCTTTATAATGCAGAAGATGCTCAGCGTGCGCTAAGCCTGTTCAAAACAGTAAAGTACGGACAGACCTTTAACCTGGGTCCTGATGATGAAGTTTCCGTATTTCTTACAGATGCGGCTCACCTGCTGGGGAGTGCTGCAGTTCACCTGAGTATTCCCGACAAAGGCACTTTCAAACAAATTACATTTACAGGCGATATAGGACGGCCCGACGACAGGATACTGCGTAAACCGGATGTTTTCCCTCAGGCTGATATCATCATTTGTGAGTCGACTTACGGTGACCGGCTGCATGAAAAGGAAATCGATATGCAGGGGCATCTTTTGCAGATCGTTCACGAAACCTGCGTGGAAAAACGCGGCAAACTGATTATTCCCGCCTTTGCCATTGACCGCACCCAGGAACTGATCTATGCGCTGGATCAACTATCCAGCTCAGGAAAACTACCGCATATACCTGTGTATATCGACAGCCCCCTGGCCATCAATGCAACCAGGGTCATGAAAGAACACGAAGAGTTTTTCAATCCTGAAATTCTGGAATATATTGAAAAAGACGGTGATGCATTTGCTTTTCCCTATCTGCATTACGTTTCAGATGTAAATGAATCAAAGGCCATTAATGACCATAAAGAACCTTGCATCATCATTTCCTCTTCGGGTATGGCGGAAGCCGGCAGAATCAAACACCACATCAGAAACAATGTGGAAAAAGAAAACTGTACCATATTACTCGTAGGTTATGCCTCAGCCAATACACTTGCCGGCGCCTTGAAACGCGGTGATAAGCAGGTCAATATATTTGGTGAAACGCTTGATGTAAAATGCAGGGTAGCCACAATGGATTCATTTTCCGGGCATGGAGACTACAATGAAATGATTGATTTCCTATCCTGCCAAACGCCTGAGCGCGTAGGAAAAGTGTTTCTGGTACACGGAGAGTATGAAACTCAAATTGCTTTTAAGCTGAAATTACAAGCTAAAGGCTACCAAAACATTCACATTCCGGCACTATACGAGAGTCTCGAAATTTAGTTAAGATTTTCTCAGGCTATGTTTGGAAACCTGCCAAGTCTTACTACTTTTGCACACCCAAATGCCGAAGTGGTGAAACTGGTAGACACGCACGTTTCAGAGGCGTGTGGGGGTTGCCCCATGCGGGTTCGAGTCCCGCTTTCGGCACCAAATGCCGCTCCTGTTTTCAGGGGTGGCATTTTTGCTTTTATATAGCTCTTCAAACAAAAAACCAGCAAAACATATAGCCTTGCTGGTTTTTTTCTATCAAAATTCTAGAATCTCCATCTTACAAAAGCCTCCATGGCCTGGTATTCTGCAAGTCCAAGGTCATCGTACAGCAATGCAGTTGCGCTGTTTCTTTCTTCAGCACGCTGCCAGAACTCCCTGGAATCCTCTCCCTGGAATACAACACCATCTTTCTGAGACTGGTGTTTGAAAATTCCGCGGCGTTTTTTCAGCACTTGGTCAGGACTCATTGGTACAGCCATTTCGATTTCGTGGATATCCCACTCAGCCCAGGCTCCACGATACAGCCATACCCAGCAATCCTTCATATAATTTTTGTGTTTGCAACGCTCAAGCGCCGCTTCAATCGCATCCCAGCATACTTTGTGCGTTCCATGCGGATCGGCAAAGTCACCTGCTGCATAAATCTGATGTGGTTTTATTTCTTCAATCAGATTTTCAATGATTTTGATATCCTCTTCTCCGATCGGATTTTTCTGAACCGTGCCGGTTTCGTAGAAGGGCATGTTCAGGAAGTGCGCTTGTTTGGTTGGAATACCTACGAAACGGCAGGTTGCCTTCGCTTCTCCCTGTCTCAGCAAACCTTTCACCTGACGAATCTCCGGGGTATCGATCTCGCTGTCCTTCGTATGTTTCAGGAAGTTCTTCGCATCCAGGAACAATTTATTGGCAGCAGGGCTATCAATTCCGAATCCTTTATTGAAATCAACTACAAAGTCAATAAATCTCAATGCCTCGTCATCAGCAACTGCAATATTACCCGAAGTCTGATACGCTACATGCACCTCATGTCCCTGGTCTACCAAACGCTGGAAGGTACCACCCATAGAAATGATGTCGTCATCAGGATGCGGACTGAAAATCAAAACGCGTTTTTTGGCAGGCTGTGCACGTTCCGGACGATTGGTATCGTCAGCGTTCGGCTTTCCTCCCGGCCAACCGGTAATGGTATGTTGTAATTGGTTAAATACATTGATATTGATCTCATAACCTGCGCCATATTGCGCCAGCAGATCACTCATCCCGTTATCATTGTAATCCTTATCTGTCAGTTTCAGAATAGGTTTGTTCAGGCTTTGTGACAAATAGGTTACCGCCTTTTTGATCATCTTATTATCCCAGACAACCGAATCCACCGCCCATGGTGTTTTCACGCGGGTAAGTTCAGATGCAGCACTGGCATCAACAACAAATGAAACATTGGTATGTGCCTGAAGATAAGAAGCAGGATTACGTTCTGTTACCGGTCCTTCCACAGCACCACGAATCACAGAAGCCTTTCTTTCCCCCCAAGCCAGCAAAACGATCCGACGCGCGCTCAGAATCGGAGCCAGTCCCAGGGTGATTGCCTTACGGGGTACTTTATGCAACCCGCCAAATTCCATGGCAGCTGCCGCTCTGGTCGAATGATCGAGCGTGATCAGTCTTGTATGCGAGTTGATCAAAGAACCCGGCTCGTTAAAACCAACGTGTCCGTTTCCACCAATCCCCAGTAGCTGAAAATCAAGTCCTCCTACTGCGCTGATCTTACTCTCATACGATATACAATACTCGCGCAGCATGGCCGGAGGTATTGTTCCATCCGGAATGAAATAATTCTCTTTCGGAATATCCACATGATTGAACAATTGCTCTTTCATGAACCTGTGGTAGCTGTAAATAGACTCCGGCTCCATTTGATAATACTCATCAAGATTGAACGAGATTACGTTTTTGAAGCTCAGTCCTTCCTCTTTATGCATCTTAACAAGTTTCGCATAAACAGTT
>DASYHR010000485.1:0-2650 GCA_035998385.1 Dyadobacter sp.
CAAATTGCAGCGATAGCTCAAAAACAAGGCGCACGGTTCATCGCTGATACATCCGGAGATGCTTTGAAATATGCCACAGAAAAAGGCGTATTTATGCTGAAACCGAATATTCTTGAACTCAGCCAGCTGGTCGGTGTCGACAAACTGGAGCTGGATGAAGTTGATGATGCGGCCAGAGCACTCATCATCCGCGGACAATGCGAAGTAGTAGTCGTATCTATGGGTGCAATGGGAGCAGTGTTAGTAACTGAAGACCAGGTAGAGCATATACCAGCACCACCGGTTCAACCTAAAAGTACTGTGGGTGCAGGAGACAGTATGGTAGCAGGAATCGTCTGGACTTTGTCGCAAGGGAAATCACTCCGTGAGGCTGTACGAATGGGTGTTGCCTGCGGCTCAGCTGCAACCATGAACTCAGGAAGCGAACTATTTAAAATGCAGGATGTGAACCGCTTGATGGACTGGCTGAACAGATACGGCAAACGATACTCGTCAACGATGTAATCCGGATTAGTAAAAAGTAAATAAGTCTGTCTTTGCAATAGAAAACATCAGCAATGACAGACAAACCTTCACGCCGGGAGTTTACAAAAACAACAGCCGTTCTCGCCGCTGCTGTTACCTTTAAACCCTTTTATATTCTGCATGCCAAACCCCGCAACAATGGAGAGATCATTGGGCATGGAACACACAAATACCGGGTCCGCCAGGGCTGGGGGAATCTGGATTCATCGAAATTTCCTGTGAACAACTGCCATGAAATGGTGCAGGACAGCAAAGGCCGGCTCATTATGGTTGGCGATGAAGTGAAGAACAACATTCTGATTTATGACCGTTCAGGCAAGTTGCTCGACAGCTGGGGACATGATTTTCCGGGTGGCCACGGACTTACCCTTTGGAACGCCAACGGCGAAGAATTCCTTTTCATTTGTGATCCTAACCTGGGTAAAGTTTTTAAAACGGATCTGAAGGGAAAAATCCTGCTCACCATAGAACACCCGTCAAAAGTCGGTGCTTATAAGGAGAAAGATCCTTTTAAACCCACAGAGACTGCTGTAGGGCCCGACGGTACCATATACATTGCGGACGGTTACGGATCTCAATGGATTTTACGCTACAACGCCAAAGGTGAATTTATTGATAAGTTTGGCGGACCGGGTGACGGAGACGCACAATTCTCCACAGCGCATGGAATCACAATCGACGATAGGAACAAGGCAACCCCTACCCTGCTGGTAACTTCCAGAGCGCATAATGCATTTAAAAGATTCACGCTGGATGGGCGGTATATCAATACCATTTTCCTGCCGGGCGCTTTTGTTTGTCGCCCCGTCATCAAAAAAGATACCCTATATTCGGGAGTGTGCTGGTCGCGGCTTCGTTATCTGAACCAGACAGACAATTCAGGATTCGTGACTATTTTAGATAAAAATGATAAAGTCATTTCCAATCCCGGAGGGACTCAGCCTGAATACCGAAACGGGGTACTTCAGTTGATGGTACAGGAAAAGCCCATTTTTATGCATTGCCACGATGTATGCGTAGACAATGAGGAGAATATCTATGTATGTCAATGGAACGCAAAGAAAACCTATCCGGTCAAACTGGAGCGTGTATAGGTTATCGGACGAGCCTGACGGTGATACCATTAATCAACATTGTCAGAACAGTTAGCAACGCATAAGCCCATGGCCCGAACATGGGCACAAGCCAGTATACACCCAGCAGAAAAGCTACAAAGCCGTAACCTGCCAGCAAAAGCCCATACAGAATCCGTGCAGCAGCGTCTGAGCCTTGCTGAGCATGCGTAAATACTGCCAAAGTAGATGTCATGATTGGAAATGGTGTGAGTATACCGCTCCATGTCGGTCCCAGGTAATCGGCGAGTTGCGTAAGAATAACGACAAAAAAAGTAGCCACGAGCATTCTCAAAGGAATGTCATAGGCAGGTTGCTTTTTTGCTTCCGCCTTGCCACGTGGTTTGGGAAAAATATAAAGGATTCCTGTAAGAATAACCAGGTTGAGCGCAAGTCCTGTCCAGATAGAAACAGTTGTTCCTAATGAAGCTGTTGCAACAATAAAAAATGCCGCATAGCTGAGCAATACAGCAGGAAACCAACGCATACGTGAAGCAGAAACGGCATAGACCAACGCAAAGAACATAGTCCCTACCGATCCAAGCAAGGCAGATGGAATTGTTGCTGCCGCAAAGTCAGACCCATGTTCGATAGCAATAAAAAATGAGATCGGTCCTGCGACCCAGGGAAAACCGCCTATCCAGCCACCAAAGCCTTCACCCCACTTCCGGACCGACATGGTCACGCCTGCTATGAGTGGTGGCATCAGCAGGATTTTAACAATAATCAGGAACGTCACTATGAAAGAAGTAAAAATTTGCGCTGCAAAGGTATAGCTAAGCAGGATAGAAAATAATGTTAACTCAAAATACTTCAAACTACCTATTGCAACACAGTTGCATATATCCTACTTTTGCAACTGTGTAACATATATATTGTATGTGTCGGCTGTGTACTAAGGCATCATCGACACCAATGAGCCCATTGTCAACCGTGAGAAAATCAGTCACCAGCATATTTTCAGGAATTTTTCTTCTCTTATTGACATACACCATCTCCTTTGCCCAAACAAC
>DASYHR010000498.1:0-12534 GCA_035998385.1 Dyadobacter sp.
CGGGAGCTCGCTTTTACTTTATAGCTACTTTGGAATTTTAGCTGATTCCGCCCATCCACTTCTTAACTGGTTTCCAGAATATAAGCAGAAGTAATCCGAAGCCGATCGAGAACAAGGTAACCTGGTTGAACAATGCAGGCATTTGTTCCAGATTTTCTTCATCAAAACCACCTGCAAATAAACCTGCAATGAGGTTACCCAATGAAGCAGCCACAAACCAGATTCCCATCAGCTGACTTACATATCTTTTTGGAGCCAGTTTGGTATAAGAACTCAAACCAACCGGACTCAGGCAAAGCTCACCAATAGTATGTACCATATAGGTAAAAGTCAGGAAAAGCGGCGAAGCAAGCTGACCAGTTACAGCCACTTTTGCACCCATCTCCATGATGAAGAAACCTGCTCCGACAAGGATTAACGCCAGGGCAAATTTCACCGGAGTGGAAGGGTTGATGCCTTTTTTTGAGAGGAAAATCCAAAGGCTCGCCATAATAGGCGCGAAGATCAGAATGAACGTTCCATTGAAGTTCTGGAACCAGCTTGACGGCATTTCCCAGCCACCGAAAGTACGCTCGGTATACCTTTCAGCAAAAATCTGCAGAGAAGAACCGGCCTGTTCGAAACCTGACCAGAAAATAGCAGCAGCGAGGAAGAATACAATAAGGACACCCACACGTTTCTTTTCAACTGTAGTAAGTCCGCCTGCTATCAGGATAAAAAGGAAATAGAAAAGAGATACAGAAACAATGATCACACCTGCACCCTGCGCAAGGCCTTGTGCAGTCGTCATGTTGATTGTATCTGTAAGTTGCAGTACAGCTAGGAATACGACCAGCAAGGCTACAAGTCCATAACCCAGTTTTCTTTCAGAACCTGCCTTGGCAGCATCTTCCGGAGATACAACTTTGGCAGGAGGTACTTCACCATATCCTCTTAAATACTTGTTGCTGCCGTAACGGAAAACAACAAGTCCGAGAAGCATTCCCACTGCGGCTGCTCCGAAGCCCATATGCCAGTTGATTTTCTGACCCAGATAACCTACAATGGTAATCCCCAGAACCGAACCCAGGTTGATCCCCATATAGAAAATAGAGAAAGCGGCATCACGACGGGCACCACCCTCAGGGTAAAGTTCTCCAACTATGGAACTGATGTTAGGCTTTAACAGACCTGTTCCCATCGCAACCACGGAAAGTCCAAGGAAAAAGATGGCGGTTCCTCCGGGTATGGCAAGGATAATATGCCCCAGCATGATGATAATTCCGCCATACCATATTGCTTTTTTCTGGCCAAATACATTGTCGGCCAGCCAGCCACCAGGTAGTGTAAGCAAGTAAACAGAGGCAGTGTACAAACCATAAATAGCGGTTCCTTCTGATGCCTGAAGCCCCATCCCGCCTCGCATTTTGTCGAGAAGAAAAAGTAGCAGAATGGCACGCATACCATAATAACTGAAGCGCTCCCACATCTCTGCAAAAAAGAGTACATATAACCCTCGCGGGTGTTTTTGTGATATTTGTTCGGTCATAGGTTAAGGTTGTATTTTATTTATTTTGTTGATTGTTAATATATCAATTTTTTTTGAGGGCGCAAGATAGGCATAATGACCAAATTATAAACATATGTTTGTCTAAACAATCATTTGGTGTTGACATAAAAAAAGCAGGACATTGTGATGTCCTGCTTTGTCAAATATGACTTTAAAAAATGTTATTTAACTGAGAAGGATCCTTCACCAATGGCGAAACCTTCAGAATACAGTTGAATTACATATTTACCTTTTGCAAATGGTGTTGCACGATCATAAAGGATACTTACGTCCTGGTTGTTGTTACTGTAAACCAAATCCTGGCTGATGGTATAACCTTGTTTCTGACCGTTGTAATCAAACTCTCCTGAGCCTGTCGCCGCATCAGAAATCGTCGCTCCTGATGGGTCAACGATACGCATGTATACAGTTTTGTTATCTGTAAGTGTAAGCGGGTTTTTCTCCAGAATGAAATCCACTCTTACCTTATCTACTCTTTTTGCTTTCACTTCTTCGCCTTCGCGTACTTTACCTTTTGAAGATATAGCGTATACTTTTACATTCCTTGCACGAAGTGCAGCAGCAGTTGTCACTTTAGATTCAAGTTCTGCGTTTTTAGTAACCACACCAACAAGTGAATCGCTAACCGCCTGCTTGCTCGTTTGCAAATCTGTGTTGGTTTGCGTCAATGTTTCGTTCTGGCTTAGCAACTGCTGGTTTTCTTCTCTCAGCTGAGCTATCTCTTCATCCTTTTTGGTAAGGAATGTTTCGTATTCTTTGATTTTACTACCGAGCGTTGCATTTCCTTTACGTAGTGCAACACGGTCTTTTTCAAGAGACTCTTTCATTTTTTGAAGCTCAGCTATGTCTCCACCCAATCCCTGTACCTCCAGAATTCTGGCATCCAGCTGTTTTGATATCGAGTCAAGTTTGATTTCAGAAGTTGCCAGTTCAGATACGCGGGCTTCAAGATCAGTTTCCTGTTTATTGGTGATCGCTCGCTCCTGGTAATAGAGGTAGCCAAAAACAGCTGCTAAAACGGTCATTAAGATGAGCCCAATCAGCATGCCGGTGTTATTCCTGTTTTCCATAAAAATTTAGTTTAGATTTAAGTATGATGCTGAATCATCACCAAAAACCATGCCAACACTATACGTTCTGATGCGGAGATGTATCAATTAAAACCCCATCCGGCACAAATTACCGGATGGGGTTTTCAGTTATTCGATATTAGGTATGTAGTTAGTAATCTCCGCCTGCTCCTCCGCCGCTAAATCCTCCGCCGCCACCGAATCCACCAAAACTACCACCTCCGCCTCCGCCGCCAAATCCACCGCCTCCCCAGTTGCCTGATGAGCCGCCTCTTCCGGAGTAGGTCGTGTATGGCCAGAAAATAGGGCCACCCATATCTCTCATTCCACCGCCTCCACCACCACGGCCGCCGTTATTTCTTGTTTTGAAGATGATAAACAGAATTACTGCAAATATGATGACCACGATGACGATCGGTGATGTTCCGCTATCATCGCTATTACTTTTCGGTTCTGCTTTGTACTCACCGGTTGCGTATTTGAAGATGTCATCGATCCCACGATCCAATCCGCGGTAAAACATTCCGTTCTTAAACTCGGGTGTAATCGTTTGGGATATGATACGTTTGGCAACGGCATCAGGTATGACTCCTTCCATACCGTCCCCTACACTGATGAATATCTTCCTGTCGGTGGAAGCCCATAGTAAAACGATACCGTTATTCTTGCCTTTCTGACCTAACTTCCACTCCCTGCCTATCTTTAATGCATAATCTGCCAATGGGTAATCGCCGGTTGTAGGTACAACCACAATCACGATATCAGTAGAAGTGGAGTCGTTGTATGCAACAAGTTTGCGTTCCAGTTCAGCTATTTCAGTTGGATTAAGCTGTTTGGCAAAGTCGTTTACTAATCGGGGAGGGTTTGGTCGGGGAGGAATATCCTGAGCCATAGCCCCCAGAAACAGTAAAGAAAACAGGAAAGAAAAAACGAGGTATTTTTTCATAATAGGTTGTTAACCAAACGAAATATCGTCAGGTAGTTCATTTACGTCGTCGGAGCTGTAGGGGAAATGTTCTTTCAGCTTAAGACCTGCTTCGAGAATACCCGCACACAGACCTTCCGTAAAACGTTGATTTGAAAAATGGCTGCGTAGCAAATCTTTTGTACTGTTCCAGAAGGTATCGTGCACTTTTTCGTGTATACCTATATCTCCGTATACAGCGAATTTGCGGTCTTCGTAAGCAAGATAGAAAAGCACAGCGTTGTGATCCTGAGTCTGATACATTTCCAGCGAACCAAAAACTTCTTTGGTTCTGTCCATCACATCACCTGTACATTTTTTTTCAATATGTACCTTTATCTCACCGGATGTCTGCTTTTCAGCCTCGCGAATTGCTGCAATGATTTGCTCCTGTTCTTTTTCCGAGAAAAAAAGTGAATTGGCTGCCATGATTACGACTTGAATCGGCGGGTTCGCCGGAGTAAAACGAATGACTACGGTTTGATAAAAAACGGTTAGCCGATCTGTACAATCACGGCTAACCGTTGTAAATTAGAACTGAACGGACGGAGCTTTTTCTGAGCCTGCCGCTGCAGTGAAATATCCTTTCTGAGCAAAACCAAATACACCCGCGAAAAGGTTGGTCGGGAACGTACGCACTTCCTGGTTGTAATCTTTCACAACATCGTTAAAGTCATTACGTGCTACTGTAATACGGTTTTCAGTTCCTTCCAGCTGCGCCTGAAGTTCAAGGAAGTTCTGGTTTGCTTTAAGCTGAGGGTATTGCTCTACCGATACCAATAAACGGGATAGTGAGCTACTCAACTGATCCTGAGCTCCCTGAAACTTTGCAATATTCTCAGGAGTCAACTGATCAGCATTTATCGTTGTCTGAGTTGCTTTTGAACGTGCTTCGATAACGGCAGTCAATGTGCTTTTTTCGAAATCAGCAGCACCTTTGACAGTACTTACAAGGTTAGGAATAAGGTCTGCGCGACGTTGGTACTGGCTTTCTACCTTAGACCAGGCTTGTTTTACCACCTCGTCTTTTTGTACCATTCCGTTATATTTCCCGCATCCTACAAATCCCAGAATCAGAAAAACAGCAATAACTGCGATAAGTCCTTTTGACATTTTTGTTAATCGTTTAGAGTTAATGAACTTGGTTCAAAGTTGTTCAAAGCTAATGAAATCCTTAGGAAAAACTACATAGCCGGTTTTCTGCAATTACATCATGTATATAGAAAGGATAGCAGGAGCATCAATTAGCACCCACGCCGGCCAGATTATTCCATTTTCCCCAATTTACCGATACACTGTAATCTGTGAGAAAGCTCTCAAAATACATGGCACCCCAGGTCCAATTGATATTTTCTTTTTTTACGAGGTAGTTTGCGGCCTTTGTCCATTCGTGAGAAGAGATGCATCCGTCTGTCATCACTTTGGACATAATGTGGTTAATTTCCTCATCTGCCGTTTTCCCATCTATCCATTGCTGGAAAGCTGCTTTGTCATTCAACCATCGTTGTTCAAAATGGTGTATCACTCCGCTTGGTTTAAACAACCTTGGGCCATACCGAAGCAAGGTCCAGTAAAAGTAATCACGTTCGAACAGACTTTTAAGCAACACTTCTTTTGCAGATGTACTGACGGAGTTGTCCAATAACGCATGATAGATAGTCCGGGCAGATACAGATCCCAAGGCAAGGTAATGTGACAGCTTACAGTCAGCGAGTATATCCGTCGACTTGTCGGAAAGCTTAGTGTCAGTGAGGCAGGTTTTTAAATATTCCACTGCAGCAGGCTTGTCTATTGTAGCAGCAACATCAATAGGGGTGTATTCACTGCTGATTTCCTGAGGATCCATACCTAACGCAGGCAGAGTAGGAATCACGCCTGCTTCGTATTCGAGAGGAAGTGTGATCACGGACGGTTCGTCTGCAAGTGTTCCTGTTTTAAGCTGACTTTTGGTCTGCTGATAATAATGATCAAAACCCAGCGGAAGTTTTGAGATGGGAAAAGGTAAATGGGTGGCATGGCTCAACGTATGCATCCAGAAAAATCTGATGTCTACGTTGCTTACCTTCAGTCTTTTGCTCAGCGAGGATTCTATCCGGGTCTCCTCCGGACCTATTTCCTTACTTGTATATACGTACTCGGCACGGTAGTCGTCAGCCAACTGAGCAATAATGCTTTCCGGCTCACCGATCCGAATCAATAAATCTCCTCCTTTTTCCCGCAGTTTTGCTCTGAGGTGTGCAACGGTTTGGATCAGAAATCTGGCACGAAGAACACTTGTTCGTCGGAAACCGAGTTTTGTAGATTCAAACTGCCGGGGGTCAAACACAAATACAGGGATAATTTCTTTGGCGGCATTGGTAGCGGCAAGAAATGCTTCATTGTCATTCAGTCGAAGGTCGTTCCGGAACCAGTAAACGATTCGTTGAGCCATTAGTTAAAAAGTAATACTTGATAAAAAATTAATAAATGAGCCAGTCATTAAGCCCACCGGGCTATCTGAATAAACTCTTACAGAGCAGGTTCAGTTCAGTAAATGAAAGGTTGATAATCAGAACAGGGCATGACCCGATGAGTCATGCCCTGTCAAAAGTAAACATAAAGAAGTTAGTAGCTCAAAATCGTGAACTCTGTTCGACGGTTGCGCTGGTGCTCTTCTTCGGTTTTAGCGTTAGGAACGATCAGTTCCCTTTCCCCGGATCCCCTTGCGGTCAAACGATCAGGGTCAATACCTTTTGAAGCCAGATACTCTACCGCAGACTCAGCCCTGTTTTGAGAAAGCGTCATGTTGTATGCATCTGTTGCACGTGCATCTGTATGCGAACTAAGTTCTATTGTAACGGTCGGATTGTCTTTGAGTATCTGAACCAACTTGTCGAGTTCAACCGCGGCGTCGGGCCGGATGTTATACTTGTTTAAGTCGTAATAGATGTTTTCGAGAACAAACGTTTTGTTGAGCTCAAGTTTGTCCAGTTTGATATTCACCTGGTACGTGGTATCAGTTAACACCTTGTTGAGGAAAATCGGAGGAATGCTTTTGCCATCCATCGTAAATGGCTCTCTTTTGCTGATATACCCTTTTCTTGTAACCAGGAGAATGTAAGATCTGCCTTCTTCTACCGGTTGTTTCCCAAAATACCCGTCTTTACCGGATGTGAATTCACTGATTTGAACATCTGATGTATCAGGAAGAACGTGTACCAATGCAGAGTCGAGCGCGATACTTGCTTCAGGATTGTTCTCTGAAACATTACCTGCCAGGAAGTAGCGAACCACTTTTTTCTTCCCTTCTATATAATTTGGGTTCTGCGGATTGAGAGGATCATTCGGATCCAGTTTTTTAGCTACTGTAGTTGTATCCTCCTCTTCAGGGCCCGAGAAATAGTAGATGTCGTCATCGCCTTTACCGCCTTCTCTGTTGGAAGAGAAAAATCCTTTGTTCAGATCTTTATAAAATACCAACCCGAAGTCGTCCTGGGGACTGTTGAATGGTAGTCCCATATTCTCAATAGTGATCACTCCCTGTGTACGGGTGGCCGAAAAAAGGTCAAGCTTGCCGAGTCCGGGATGGCCGTCTGAAGCGAAGAATAACTTTCCGCCTTCCGCTACATAAGGAAACATATCATCCCCGGTAGTATTAATTTCTTTACCCATATTGACAGGCTTGCTGAAACGACCTGAAGCATCCATGTTGGTTCGGTATATATCAATGCCACCTACACCACCAGCACGGTTCGAAGCGAAGTAGAGCGTTTTGCCATCTCTGGAAAATGCCGGAGAACCATCCCAGGCAAGCGAATCGTTAATAGGTAGGATGCCTGGTGCCGTCCACTGACCGTTTATGTTACGACTCATGTACAAGTCCACATCAGCTGTTCCTTTTTTCTTTCCGGTGTTCCCCCTTGCAAAAACAAGTGTTTTGCCATCGGGAGAAAATGCCGGCGAACCTTCATTGGCATCGGGAGCGAATATTTCAGAACTGAACAGCACAGGATTCCCTTGTGTGTTACCTGCATCTTGTGAAATAACTACCTTGTAAAGGCCGAGCATTGGCTGGCCGTTATTTTTGTAGACTATATCCTTACGCGAAGAGGAAAAAACCAGTTCGTTACCCAAAATCGTTGGGGAAAATTCAGCATTGGCAGTATTAAGA
Source organism: Dyadobacter sp. (assembly GCA_035998385.1). Classification (GTDB taxonomy): domain Bacteria; phylum Bacteroidota; class Bacteroidia; order Cytophagales; family Spirosomataceae; genus Dyadobacter. The sequence goes on from DASYHR010000498.1 coordinate 7,734, forward strand.
GGGATCTCTTTAAGCTGAACGTCCATTTTGGTTGTGCGAAGCCTGTCTGTAATTTTCAGGATTTCGATTTCACGTAAAGCACGTTCCTGCAAATTTTTCGGGCTATTGGGTGCTTTGGCAAATGTCGCAAACTCATTGGATGCTTCTTCGTATTTCCCGGCCGTCTTTAATGCGTAGGCATATTGAAACCGGGCTTCCGGATTTTCAATGCCTTCATCCAGTGCTTTTTTGTAATAGGGAATAGCTTCTTTGAAACGATTGGATAACCGGTAAGACTCAGCGATCAGAAAGCTGGTTTGTACCGGCTCGTAGTTTTCTGCTGCTGCTTTCTCGAATCCCTTAATGGCGAGTTCATACTCCCCGTTGCTGAATTTTTTATAACCATCCTTGTAAGCCTGCATAGCAGAATTGCAGCTATACAGCAAGGTACTGATTACAATGATGCTAACAATGAGGGTAAAATTGTACCGCAAAATTCTCATAATTTGAAGGTGTAAAATCAAACGATCCGACTCGCATTTTTGGGTTTTTGAAAAACAATACTAATAAACAACGTTTGGAAATAAAATTACGGGTGTAACCAACATATATTTTTCTTTCACGCCGGTTTGACATCTTAATTCACGCCTGTGTACGCACTTGGTTTGCTTCGTCTGAAGCCACTGTCAGGCCGGTAATAACGTTGATATGATCGTATATATTTCTCTTATGAAGTTTATCTAATGATCAGGTAAGTACCGGAAGAATGTCAATCTGTATCTGCTCACACGGACAAATAGAGGACGTTAGCACAAAAAAACTTGACAACCTTTTGTAAATCAATACGAATATTATACTTTTGCAGTCCGATTTTTTCGGGAAAACTGTTTTCAAAACAATAGACTGGTGCATTAACCAGATCAAAATCAATTTGTTAAATGCCAACTATTTCACAATTAGTCCGTAAAGGTAGAGAGACCATTACATGGAAATCAAAGTCACCGGCTTTGGATTCCTGCCCTCAGCGTAGGGGGGTGTGTACTCGTGTGTACACCACAACGCCAAAAAAACCGAACTCAGCACTTCGTAAAGTTGCTCGTGTTCGCCTTTCAAACAACAAGGAGGTAAATGCTTACATCCCTGGAGAAGGACACAACTTGCAGGAGCACTCGATCGTATTGATCCGTGGTGGTCGTGTGAAGGATTTGCCGGGTGTTCGTTACCACATTATCCGTGGTGCATTGGATACTGCAGGAGTTAACGGACGTAAACAACGTCGTTCGAAATACGGTGCAAAACGCCCTAAGCCAGGACAAGCGCCAGCAGCACCAACAAAAGGTAAGAAAAAATAAAAAGTAACTCTCTCTGCTTTTATTAAAGAATATTCTGATAAAAGGGAAGTAATCCGGAACGCTGTTATCCGGGTGAATAAGTTGCAAAACGAAACCTCGTTAAAACATTAAGTACTACAATGAGAAAGTCCAAACCAAAGAAAAGATACATCTTGCCTGATCCGAAGTTCAGAGATGTTCAGGTTACAAAATTTGTTAACAACCTGATGCTTCAAGGCAAAAAAAGCATTGCATTTACTATTTTCTATGACGCTCTTGAGTTGGTTGAGAAAAAAACCAGCGAAAATGGTCTTGAAACCTGGAAAAAAGCATTGAACAATGTTACTCCTGCTGTTGAAGTAAAAAGCCGTCGTGTTGGTGGTGCTACTTTCCAGGTTCCAACAGAAGTTCGTCCTGAGCGCAAGCAGTCACTTGGCATGAAATGGTTGATCAACTACTCACGTAAGCGTGGAGAGAAAACAATGGTTGACCGTTTGGCTGGTGAAATTATCGCTGCTGCAAAAGGTGAAGGTGCTGCTGTTAAAAAGAAAGACGATACCCACCGTATGGCGGATGCGAACAAAGCATTCTCACACTTCAGGTTCTAGTTTTCTTCGGAAGAAAGCATATTTGGAAAAGCCAGACACTGTCTGGCTTTTCTTTTTATAGTCTGTTGAAAATAAATCTTTTCTTTATTGTTTTTATAATCAACAATTTATACTTTTGCGCTCTGAATTTTTAAAATGGTGCAAATGTAGCCCTGTTCTAAAGTTTAGAATCGCTTCTCATTAGCATTGCACATCGAATAATAAAAACACATCACCATTTATCATGGCACGTGATCTAAGATTAACAAGAAACATTGGTATTGCTGCTCACATTGACGCAGGAAAAACGACTACAACTGAGCGTATTCTTTACTACGCAGGGGTAAGCCACAAAATTGGGGAAGTACATGATGGTGCTGCTACAATGGACTGGATGGAGCAGGAGCAGGAGCGTGGTATCACGATTACCTCAGCTGCTACAACAGTAGGTTGGAAGTATCGTGATGAAAACTATCACATCAACATCATCGATACTCCGGGACACGTTGACTTTACTGTTGAAGTGAACCGTTCTCTTCGCGTATTGGATGGTCTTGTATTCCTTTTCAGTGCGGTTGATGGTGTTGAGCCTCAGTCAGAAACAAACTGGCGTTTGGCTAACAACTACAACGTAGCACGTATTGGTTTCGTAAATAAAATGGACCGTTCAGGTGCGGACTTTTTGAAAGTTTGTGCTCAGGTTAAAGAAATGCTTGGAAGCTACGCGGTGCCTCTTCAGCTGCCTATCGGTGCAGAAGATACATTCCGTGGTGTAGTTGACCTTGTTAACTTCCGTGGTATTGAATGGAATGAGTCAGATAAAGGTATGACCTTCACAGAGGTGCCTATTCCTGACGATATGCTTGAAGAAGCAACTGAGTGGAGAGAGAAATTGCTTGAAGCTGTTGCCGAATTCGACGATACTTTGATGGAAAAGTATTTTGAAGATCCTAACTCAATCTCTGAAGACGAAATTCTTGCAGCTTTGCGCGCAGCAACGATCAGCATGAAAATCGTTCCTATGGTTTGCGGTTCTTCATTTAAAAATAAAGGTGTTCAGACGATGCTTGATTACGTGATGGCTATCTTGCCTTCACCTCTTGATCGTGAGAGCATCATCGGAACTGATCCACGTACAGGAAATGAAATCAGCCGTAAGCCTTCAGATAGCGATCCTTTCTGCGCGCTTGCATTTAAAATTGCTACTGACCCTTACGTAGGTCGTCTTTGCTTTATCAGATCTTATTCTGGTTCTCTTGATTCTGGTTCTTATGTATTGAACAACCGTTCAGGAAACAAAGAGCGTATCTCACGTATTTTCCAGATGCATGCTAACAAGCAAAATCAGATTGATAAGCTTGAAGCGGGTGATATCGGAGCTGTTGTGGGTTTCAAAGATATCAAAACAGGAGATACTCTTTCTGATGAAAAGAACCCAATCGTTCTTGAATCAATGGTATTCCCTGAGCCGGTGATTGGTTACGCGATCGAGCCTAAGAAAGCTGCAGACAGCGATAACTTCTCTAAAGCAATTACTAAGCTGATTGAAGAAGATCCAACTCTTCAGGTTGAATCTAACGAAGAAACTGGTCAGACGATCATCAAAGGAATGGGTGAGCTTCACCTTGAAATCATCATCGACCGTATGCGTCGTGAGTTCAAAGTGGAAGTAAACCAGGGTGCACCACAAGTTGCATACAAGGAGATCCTTACTAAGAACTTCGAACACCGTGAGGTTTACAAGAAACAAACGGGTGGTCGTGGTAAATTTGCCGATATCGTATTCGAAATCGGGCCACGTGATGATAATGAAGAAGGAAAAGAGCCAAAAACAGGTTTGCAGTTCGTAAACCAGATCGTAGGTGGTACTATTCCTCGTGAATTTATCGCTCCGATCCAGAAAGGTTTTGAAGCATCTATGTCAAATGGTGCCCTTGCCGGATATCCATTGGATTCTATGCGTGTACGTCTGTTCCACGGCTCATTCCATGATGTCGATTCAGATGCACTATCTTTCGAATTAGCAGCTAAGATCGGTTTCAAAGAATCTGCTCGTCATGCTGGTTCTAAATTGATGGAGCCTATTATGCACGTTGAAGTGTTGACTCCTGATGAATACACAGGACCAATCACAGGTGACTTGAACCGTCGTCGTGGTATCATGCGCGGTATGGATACTCGTAACGGAGCGCAGGTTATCAAATGTGATGTGCCTCTTTCTGAATTGTTCGGTTATGTTACTGATCTTCGTACGATGTCGTCTGGACGTGCAACTGCATCTCTGACTTTCGCTTACTACGAAATCGTACCTAACAACATCGCTGAAGCAGTGATTGAAAAGGCAAAAGGCCTGGTTAAAGCATAAAAAAAAACGGGTGAGTGTGGTGCTGAATCACACTCACCTTTTTCATAATATCAAGCCGGCGAAGTAAATGGTTCTTTCGCAGGTGGATTGGCAGAATGTACTTCTGTTCAAGTTTTCTCAGAACCGGATTTAAGAAAAATCATGAATCAAAAAATTCGTATCAAACTACGGTCATTTGACCACAATTTGGTTGACAAATCAGCTGAAAAAATTGTTAAGGCTGTAAAGGCTACAGGTGCTGTTGTAAGCGGTCCTATTCCTTTGCCAACAAAAACTGAGAAGTTCACTGTTTTGCGTTCTCCGCACGTTAACAAGAAGTCTCGTGAACAATTCCAGCTTTGTACTTACAAACGTTTGGTAGATATATTCTCTACAAGCGCAAAAACTGTAGACGCGCTGATGAAGCTTGAATTGCCAAGCGGAGTTGACGTAGAGATCAAAGTATAGTTATCATAACCTGTTTATCAGGTATATGAATTATTGGATGAAGGTCCGGTTTCCGGAAACCACATCTGAGCTCAGAAAAAACAGACTGTTTC
>DASYHR010000517.1:0-11314 GCA_035998385.1 Dyadobacter sp.
AGAAGTGGGTGTACGGAAGTCACTTGGATCGGGGCGGTCGGCTTTGGTGCAGCAGTTCCTGACAGAATCGGTGATGCTGAGTTTTTTGTCTTTGGGTATCGCGCTTGTACTGGCATATGTAACACTACCACTTTTCAACCATCTTGCCGGCAAAGAAATCGTATTTCCTTTTACCAATGCTCTCTTTTGGCTGATCCTCATCGTGACCTGCAGTATTGTTGGTATACTGGCGGGAAGTTATCCCGCATTTTTCCTGTCAGCTTTTGAACCTCTTCGTGTTCTCAAAAAGAATATTGAGCTGGATGGCAAGGGGAACGGGTTGATGCGTAATGTGCTGGTTGTTTTTCAATTCGTCATATCTGTGATGCTGATAGTTGGTACCGGTGTGATATACCGACAATTGAACTACATTCAAAATAAAAAATTAGGTTTTGATAAAGACCAGATGCTGATTGTTAATGATGCCTATGCTCTGGGAAATCAGGTAGATGCTTTCAAACAGCAAGTATTGAAAATCAAGAATATTGAGTCTGGTACAGTCACGAGCTTTTTGCCTACACCATCTTCACGTACTGACCACACTTTCTTTCCTGAGGGACAAATCCAGCAGGACAAAGGAATCAATATGCAGAAATGGGCTGTTGATCTGGACTTCGTGAAGACGTTGGGTCTGGAGGTAAAGACGGGTCGTAGTTTTAGCCCTGATTTTCTATCAGATTCAACCGGTATTGTGATCAACGAAGCGGCTGCCAAAGTAATGGGTTTCGAGGATCCGGTAGGGAAGAAGATATTTGGTTATGAAGATTCAGAGCTTACCAAAAAAGTAACCTACACGATTATAGGCGTGGTCAAAAATTTCCATTTCGAATCACTAAGAAAAAACATTGGCGCTTTGAGTTTGATTCTTTACAAAAGCAATGGGAGTGTTGTGTTGAAAATGAATGGCGGTACGGCTCCCGAAACGGTAAGCCAGGTGGAAGCCTTATGGAAAACCATGGCGCCGGGTCAACCTTTCAATTATCGTTTTATGGATCAGGATTTCGATCACGTATACCGGAGTGAACAGCGCGTCGGACAAATATTTATCACCTTCGCAGCCATTTCCATCGTCATTGGTTGTCTCGGACTTTTCGGCCTTTCTGCCTACACCGCCGAGAGGAGAATGAAAGAGATCGGAGTCAGGAAAGTACTGGGAGCAAGTGTGGCTGGCATTGTGACTTTACTTTCAAAAGAATTCCTCAAACTAATATTGATTTCCATTGTTATCGGATGCCCTATTGCGTGGTTTGCAATGACGCGATGGCTCAGCGATTTCGCATACCATGTCGAGCTGTCGTGGTGGATGTTTGCAGCAGCCGGTACGCTCGCGGTATTGATCGCTCTGCTTACGGTCAGTTTTCAAAGTATCAAAGCCGCGTTGATGAATCCGGTGAAGTCGTTGAAGAGTGACTAGGGGCAGAGGGTTTGGAGCAGGTGCATAGGGGCAGGTTTATGGAACATAAATACCTCTCGTACCCTTTGCTCTGTGCCCCAGCTAATTTATTATCGAAAAATAATTGCATATAGCCAATAGCTCAAAGCTAGCGGCTAAGAGCTTATAGCTATGTTAACAAACTATTTAAAAATTGCCTGGCGGAATCTGGTTCAGTATAAGATTTACTCGGGAATAACCATTATGGGTCTGGCTGTTGGATTGGCTGCCTGTATGCTGAGTGGTTTGTATGTGCAGGATGAACTCAATTATGACAGTTTTAATCTGAATGCCGGCAGAATATACCGTATCAACGGCGTGCTGACATCCGGCGGAAAGAGCATGGAAGTTGCAGTAGCTCCCACTCCGATGGGGCAAACCATGAAACAGGATTTTCCTGAAGTAGAGCAAACAACAAGGTTTGGGAAATATGCCAGTCAATTGGTAAAGAATGGTGATATAGAGATCAGGGAACAACGGATATTATATGCTGATTCAACGGTATTCGATGTGTTTACACTTCCTATGCTAAGTGGCAATCGAAAGAAAGCGTTGGCTGAGCCTCAGTCTGTAGTCATTACAGAAAGTATGGCCAGGAAGTATTTCAAAGGGAAGAATGCTCTGAATCAATCCCTTATTTTCGACAATGAAGTAAGAACAGTCACAGGAGTCATAGCGGATATTCCGGTACAGTCGCATTTCGCAGCTGATTTTTTACTGCCCTTGTATGAAACCAGGGACGCGAAAGCGGCTAAATGGGGTAATCACATTTTTAATACCTACTTGCTACTGAAGCCGGGAACTGATGCCGTTGTGTTGGAATCCAAATTTGAGCAAATGTTACAGACCTATCTGGATCCTGCTTTGCAAAGATATTTTCAAACAACACTTGCAAAAGCAAGGCAGGCAGGAAACGACTATCGTTATTCGCTGATGCCGCTCAGTAAAATCCATCTATATTCAGACAGAGCAGGAGAATTGAGTCCAAATAGCAGCATATCAACCTTATGGATTTTCGTTGTAATTGGGCTGATCATCCTGATCATAGCAGTTTTCAATTTTATCAATCTGACAACCGCGCGATCGGCTCAAAGATCACGGGAAATTGGCGTTCGGAAGGTAATGGGGTCTGGGAAAACGGCTTTGCTATTTCAGTTTTTGTCAGAATCCTTGTTCGTTACCTTTTTTGCACTTCTGACCGGTATAGGGTTCCTCTGGTGTATTCTGCCTGTTTTTAATCAGCTTGCAGGCAAACAACTGGATATACAAAATATAGTTAGCTTGGGTTTGTTCGTAGGTCCGGGAGCATTATGCGTGGGTATATTGGCCGGTTTGTACCCTGCGTTTTTTCTGTCTTCATTCAAACCTATAAAAGCATTAAAAGGAAGAGTATCGGGTGAAAATGGAGGACTACGTACCTCATTGGTGGTTCTTCAGTTTTCAGTGTCTGTTTTGCTTATCATTTGTAGTTTGTTAGTGCATCAGCAGCTCAAATACATGCAAGGCAGGCAGGTAGGCTTTGACAAACAGCAGGTCGTTATCGTGAAAACCGGTCAGTTGGACCGGAAAGATGTGGTACTTTTTAAGAATGAAATGAGAAGTAATGCCGGCTTTACCAGCGCTGCAATCAGTGGATTTTTACCGGTTACGTCCAGCCGTTGGAATGATATGTGGTATGCTGAAAAGGAGACTGATCAACGTAATGCCGTAAATATGCAGGAGTGGATGGTGGATTCAGATTATTTGCCCACTTTTAGTTTGCAAGTGAAAGCGGGCCGAAATTTTATGCATGGAGATGCCAGTGATCAGGAGTCGGCAATTATCAATGAAAGTGCTGCCAAACAACTCGGTTATCAAAGTGCAATTGGCAGAACAATACATAAACCGGGAGGTGAGAAACTGACCATTATTGGTGTGATCAAGGACTTTCATTACGAATCATTACGCGACAGAATTCAACCGCTTATTTTAGTGAAAAACGGTGCGATACTCAGCGTGAGTATTGAAGAATCATTTTCCCAGGCTGTTTCATTCAAGCTTCGTACAACTGACTTCAATACAAACTTAAAATCGATGGAAGCGACATGGAAGCAGCTGTTTCCAGGCAAAACTTTTGAGTATTCTTTTCTGGATGCTGATTTTGATGCGATGTACAAGTCGGAGCAGCGGGTAGGAAAACTGTTTACGATATTTGCGGGCACTGCCATTTTCATTGCCTGTCTGGGTTTATTAGGTCTCACTGCTTTTACCGCAGAAAAAAGAACCAAAGAAATCGGTGTCCGTAAAGTGCTTGGCGCCTCTGTTGTTTCTGTAGTGACGATGCTCTCAAAGGATTTTATCAAACCTATATTGATCGCCATCGTAGTCGCATCGCCGCTTGCATGGTATATAATGAGTCAATGGCTTACAGATTTTGCTTATCATATTGAAATAGAGTGGTGGGTATTCGCACTTGCAGGTTTTATTGCTTTGCTGATAGGGCTTGCTACCGTGGGACTACAAAGTTGGAAAGCGGCTCTGATGAATCCTGTGAAGTTGTTGAAAGCGGATAGCTGATAGTGATGCGCTTTCAGCCTGGAAGGCATTTAGGGGCAGAGCTATATTACTCTTCGAAAATTTCATCCCTGAGCAGCTTTTGCTGTATAAGTGGAATCAGGATGGTTGTGGCAATGGTGATTTTGTTGATCATTGTCTCTGAATACAACTGGAAAAAATCGGCTATACATCAGGCAAGGATCAGTGAAGTTACATCAGTCCAAAAGTGAACAAAAAGTGTCCGCATTCGGACACTTTTTGTTTATTGTAATGTATGTAAGTATTTGATTTGTAGTTGTTTGTGTGTTGTTTGTAGATTTGGTACGATTATCTTTCTTTTCTCCTGGATAGAGCTTTAAGCCAGAGTGAATCCTTCATAGCCATGATCAAAAATTATATTAAGATTGCCTGGAGAAATTTGCTGAAAAGCAAATTGTTTTCCTTCATCAATGTATTTGGATTGTCCGTTGGGATGACCAGTTGTATGTTGCTGTTAATGTATATTTTGAGTGAAACTTCTTTTGATAAACATCAGGAACATGCCAACGAACTCTATCTGGTTCGAAGTGAAAATGTAAGGTTCAACGGAGAAAAAATGGACAACCCGCGTGCTCCGGCGCCTTACGCAGAAGCTTTGAAACAGGAGTTTCCGGAAGTCGTTCAGGTGACCAGGGCATGGGTCAACTTTCTCGAAAACAAAACCCTGTTGAAGGTTGTAGAATCTGGCAAAACTGTGAAGTCAGTCTTTGAGACAAAAGGTTGCCATGTTGATTCAACATTTTTCGACATGTTTACTTACCAGTTTATAGAAGGAGACCGCCATTCGGCTCTGAAAGAACCTCGCTCGGTCGTGCTTTCCGAAGATGTAGCGGAAAAGCTCTTTGGGAAAACTTCTGCCCTAAACAAAACGATCAATATAGGTGGTACGGAAGGGAATGGAGAAAATTTCATCGTTACAGGGGTGTACAAGGATGAAAGCGCCCGTTCGCATTTAGACGCCCGCTACTTTCTGCCAATGACGTCTGGTTGGGTGGGCGATTATCTGAAACAAAACAATCTTGATTTTACAAATAACAACATGTTTTACACCTACATACGTGTGAAACCGGGAACGGACTCAGGAAAATTTAATGAAAAGCTGCCTGCATTTGTGGAGAAATACGCAGGTAAGGATATTAAAGCTGCCGGTTACGCTAAACATATGAGCTTGCTGCCGGTTACGGATATTCACTTGTTTAACAAGGTTGCAGACATCATTACGCCTACCACGAGCACAACTTATTTATATATTTTGGCTTCCATTGCTCTCTTCACTTTACTCATTGCCTGCATCAACTTTATGAATCTTGCTACAGCGCGGTCGGCCAAGCGGGCCGCAGAGGTTGGCATCAGAAAAGTAATGGGTGCAGCCAAGGGCGGATTGATAGGTCAGTTTCTGGGAGAATCTATGATCATGGCATTCCTTGCCCTTCTATGCGCGTTGCTGGCAGTGACCTTGCTATTACCATTCTTTAATCAACTATCAGACAAATCTTTATTGGTTTCAGATCTTCTTAAGCCCGAAATTCTAGTCGTTTTTGTACTGCTGGCATTCCTTACAGGACTGTTGTCAGGAAGTTATCCTGCATTTTATTTGTCTGTTTTTAATCCGCTTGATGTCATCAAGGGAAAGTTTGTAAACTCTGTGTCCGCAACTGCTTTGAGACGAGGGCTGGTTGTATTTCAGTTTGTCATTTCGATCGGTCTGGTGGTGGCAACCATGGTAATTCAGGGACAAATTAACTTCATGCGAGATCAGCCATTGGGCTTCGCTAAAGACCAGCAGGTTATAATTCCTTTAAGGAGCGAACAGGCAAGGAAGGCTTACAATGCGCTTACGCACGAAATTTCACAAAGTAATCAGGTTGCTTCTGTTTCAGGTACATCTTACTATCCCGGAATATTAAATCCCAGCGACATGACGGGTTACCGGTCCGGGCAAAGCTTGAACGAAGGTTCGATCATCAAAACCAATTGGGTTGCTCCTGGTTTTATGAAAACAATGGAATTTGAAATGGTAGCCGGTAGGATGCTTTCAGCCGAATATCCTGGTGATACAAATTCAAAAATGGTTGTAAATGAAGCAACGATCAAAAAATTTGATATTCCTCTTGCAAAGGCTGTAGGCTCAAAATTGAGATTTGACAGAGGCGGAGGGGAATTCCGGGAGATAGAAATTGTTGGCGTAGTCAAAGATTTCCATTTTGCCGATCTGCATCAAACGATTGAGCCTTATGCACTTTTTCCTCATTTCGGAAATGATCTGAACTATATCGTTGCGCATGTGAACACGCCGGATGCGGGCAAAGTGCTTCCATTTTTGGAGTCCAAATGGAAATCGCTGGTGCCGGATGAACCGTTCTCATATAGTTTTCTGAATGAAGATTTTCAAAGAAACTATGCAGCTGATGCGCGTACATCCCGTATCGTAAACACGTTTACCATTATTTCTATTCTGATTTCCTGTCTGGGATTGTTTGGTCTGGCTACTTTCGCAGCGCAGCAAAGGGTTAAGGAAATTGGGGTACGAAAGGTGTTAGGCGCTTCTATTGGCAACATTGTAGGACTGCTTTCGGGTGATTTTGTTAAACTGGTTGTTGTCGCCATTGTGATAGCCACGCCGCTGACATGGTATGCGATGAACAAGTGGTTGCAAAACTTTGCTTACAAAATCGAGATTGAATGGTGGATGTTTGTGATAGCGGGGCTACTGTCGGTGGCTATTGCTATGGTGACTGTAAGCTCACAAGCTATTCGCGCCGCTATAATGAACCCTGTGAAGTCCTTGCGAAGTGAGTAGCCAGGAGCTATCAGCATTAAGCCAAAGGTCAGTATCGAGCTAGAGGATTTACAAATTTACTAACGTTTAGCTGCCGGGTATAAGCTAACAGCCAAACGCTAAAAGCTAAAAACTATGTTCAAAAATTATCTGAAAATCGCGTTCCGAAATATCTGGAAGAACAAAGGATATGCTTTTATCAATATCGCCGGTCTGTCTCTGGCATTCTGTATAAGCGTCTTCCTGCTACTGGTTGCCTACTTTCAATTGACATTCGATTCTTTTCATGCGGATGGTGAACGGATTTTTGAAACATACTTTTTTGAAAATGCTCCGGAAAAAGCAGAGCGTTCAAACTCTATGCCGTATCCTTTGACTCCGGCTTTAAAAACTGAATTTTCAGAAGTTGAGGCCGTTACGCGTGTTGTGAACGGGGGAGACGTTGTAGAGTACAACGGTAAGTACTTTGATAAAATGTTCAAATATGTCGATCCGAAGTTTTTTAACATATTTTCATTTCCGTTGGTGAAAGGAAACGCTGCTTCGGCGCTCGACAACCGGAGTAATATTGTGATTTCAGAGAGCATGGCAAAAGCCGTGTTTGGCAACGAAGAGCCGATTGGGAAATCTTTATTGATCGGTCTCGATCAGCATAAAAAACAATACATTGTAAGTGGCGTAGTCGGCGATTTTCCGGATAATTCGTCTATTCATTTTGATGCATTTTTACGCGTTGAAAATGCTCCGAATTATGCCGAAGATTACGACAAATGGGACTCGCGTTCACATAGTATTTTCGTAAAGCTGATCTCCGGGGCAAATGTGAAATCGGTTGAAAAGAAGATGGCGCCTTTTATGGCGAAATATTTTTCCGGAAATATAGAAGGTTTAAAGAAACAAGGCGCGAAGCCCGATGAACGCGGAGATATCTACACCATTCGATTTCAAAAACTGGCTGATGTTCATTTTGCTGTCGATATAGCCGGCGGTTCCAATGTGGGGCTTGTATATGCGTTGATTGGTATCGCCTTTTTCATTCTGCTGATTGCCTGTATCAATTTTATCAATCTCAACGTAGCCAGAGCCTTTATCAGGTCAAGAGAAGTGGGCGTCCGAAAGTCATTGGGCGCGTTGAAAAAACAACTGTTCATTCAGGTATGGGGTGAAGCTGCAATGATTTGTCTCGCGGGTTTCGTACTTGGAATAGTGTTCATTGTACTGTTTACAGGCACATTTAATGCCATATTTCAGACAAAACTAAAATTGGATTACATGCTGCAACCCGATAAAATGGCATTAATCTTCGCCTTGTTTGTCTTTGTGACCGTAATTGCAGGAGGTTATCCTGCCTGGCAAATGTCACGCCTGAATGTAGTGGAAGTGCTAAAAGGAAAGGTTTCCATGAAGAAACCCGGTATACTGAGAAACTCACTGATCATTACTCAGTTTTCGTTATCCTGTCTGTTGATATGCTGTTCAATAATCGCGATCAGACAAGTAGACCATCTTCGCACACAGCCGCTTGGATTTGAAAAGGAGCAGGTGATCAGTATACCAGTAGGCAACAAGGTGAATGGACAGCTGGCTATACAACGTATGCGTAACAGCCTGGCCAATGATCCGGGTATTATTGCTCTGACAGGATCAGGCGTGAACCTTGGGATTGGTAAAGACAGGAGTTCCTCCCGTAGTGTATCGGGATTTACCTACAAAGAAAAGGAAGTTTCTACAGATTGGCTGGGAGTGGATTATGACTATTTTAAAACACTGAACATCAAATTGTTGGATGGACGGGAGTTTAGCCCTGCTTTCGCTACTGATTCTGTAGATCGGGTTGTGATTACTGAAAGTATGGCCAAAATGATCGGAGAAACAAATCCGGTCGGCAAATTTTTCCAGACAGACAGCACCGGAGCACATATTCAGATCATCGGACTTGTTCCCGACTTTTATCTCTATTCATCTAAAAGTGAGAAAAAGCCAATCACGATCCATTTACAAAAAACACCAGCGTATATTTTTGTACGTGTAGCTCCGGGCTCCCTGGCAGCCTCGATGGATAAGCTCAAAAAAGTTTGGAAAGAAATTACCCCGGAGTCGGATTTTCAGGGATCTTTCATGGACGAAAATACAAATAACTGGTACAAAGAGGAACAGCATATATCGAGTGTGTTCAGCCTGGCTGCCGGAGTCGCTATATTCCTTTCCTGTCTTGGTCTTTTTGCGATCGCTCTGATTGTGATGGAGCAGCGGACCAAAGAAATTGGTGTTCGTAAAGTACTGGGTGCGAGTATTCCTGAATTGGTGTATACTCTGTCCAAAGATTTTATCAAACTGGTTGTGATAGCCATTCTGATCGCATCTCCGGTCGCCTGGTATTTTATGCAACAATGGCTGGATAATTATTCCTACCGTATAGAAATAAGTCCGTTCATTTTTGTGTCCGTAGGTGTGATAGCCATTGCTATAGCCATCGTTACGGTCAGTTTTCAGAGCATTAAAGCTGCAATGGTAAATCCTGTAAAATCATTACGAAGTGAATAAAGAGCATGGGGCTTCGGGTAAAGGGCAAAGGGGGCCTAAGCCCCATGCCCAAAACCCCATGCCCCATGCCCAATAACTCCAATCCCATGTTTAAAAATTATCTTAAAATCGCGATACGTAATCTCTGGAAGCACAAAGTGTTTTCATTGATCAATATTCTGGGTCTTTCTGTTGGAATGGCTGCCGGATTTCTGATTTTTCTTTATGTCAATTTTGAGTTGACCTATGATCATTTTCATTCCAAAGCCGACCGGATTTACAGGATGGTTACGGATGTGAAAACGCCTTCAGAGACGATCAAAGCCGACATCACTACATGGGCGGTTGCGCCTGTGGTCGGGCAGGAGTTTCCCGAGGTAGAAGCGTATACACGCACCAGTGGAGGTAGTTTTCTTGTGCGCAAAGGTGATATCAAGTTTCAGGAATCGAACACACTCTTTGCCGATTCCAGTTTGTTTCGGGTTTTTGATTTCAAATTACTGAAAGGGAATCCATCTACAGCGCTGAAAGAACAATTAAATATTGTTTTGACCGAAAAGACAGCTAAAAAATACTTTGGCGGTAGCGATCCGATTGGTCAAACGCTTCTTTTGTCTTCTGAAGGTTTGCCGGCGATTGTAACGGGCGTGATGGAGAACATTCCTGAGAACTCCCAGATCAAAGCTGATATGTTTGTATCTATGTCCACTTTGACACAGCGTTTCAGTAAAAATATTGACAACGAATGGGGAAACTTCGGAGCAAGCAGTTATCTGCTTTTGAAACCCGGAACTCAGCCTGCACAATTGGAAAAGAAATTTCCCGCGTTTCTGGAACGGCACGTGGGAAAGCTGATGGCGGAAATGAAAATGCACTACACCTTATTTCTGGAGCCATTTAAAGATGTCCATCTGCGGTCTGAGCGTGCCTCGGATGATAAAGGAAGTATGAACAACGTATATGTTTTTTCAGCAGTTGCACTGTTTATCCTTCTGATTGCCTGCATCAACTTTGTGAACCTGACAACGGCTCGCTCAGCCGAAAGAGCTCGCGAAGTAGGGGTGCGGAAGGTGGTAGGAGCACCGCGTTCATTACTTGCGAGGCAATTTATCATGGAGTCAGTGTTGCTTTGTTTACTGGCATTCGTTGTAGCAAACGTTTTGGTTGCGTTACTTATTCCTGCGTTCAATACCCTTTCAGGTAAGATGATCAGTGCGGGCATCACTGCGGAATGGCCCTTTGTGGGCGGATTGCTGGTGGCTGCAATCCTTATTGGTGCGTTGGCTGGCTCTTATCCGGCTGTTGTATTATCCTCATTTGAACCGGTAGTGGTTTTGAAAGGACGTTTTACTACCAGTTTACGAGGGATATTACTTCGTAAAGGTTTGG
Source organism: Dyadobacter sp. (assembly GCA_035998385.1). Taxonomy (GTDB): domain Bacteria; phylum Bacteroidota; class Bacteroidia; order Cytophagales; family Spirosomataceae; genus Dyadobacter. Next base: position 10,737 of record DASYHR010000517.1, read on the forward strand.
TAACGTTGCAGTTCGGAATCTCCATCGCGCTAATTATTGCCACGATTGTGGTATTTACGCAGATGGATTTTATGCGAAACCGGGATCTGGGATTTAGCAAAGATCAGATGCTCGTGATCAATACGGAGGGTGATCCTGCACAAAAAGCTTTCAAAGAATCGCTTGCCGGTTTGGCTGGAATAAAATCGGTGACGGTTTCGTCAAGTGTGCCTGGTGGTGGTAATTCCAGTGCTTATTCCAATATTCAAAACAGTGCAGGAGATATGCAGGCCGCCAATCTGGATGTGTATTTTGTCGATTGTAATTATTTAGCGCAGTACGGGCTGAAGATGGCTGCAGGCCGTTCGTTTTCGAGTGAGTTTGGCACAGATAGTACACAAGCCATGATTATCAATGAGGCTACGGCAAAGCTTTTCGGGTACAGCAAACCGGAGGATGCGATTGGACGGAATTTCAATCAGTGGGGGAGAGAAGGGAAGATAATCGGAGTGATCAAAGACTTCCACTTTCGTTCGCTGCAGGAGAGTATCAAGCCGCTCACAATGCGTATGGACGTAGATAGAGGAGATCTTGTATCC
>DASYHR010000687.1:0-3846 GCA_035998385.1 Dyadobacter sp.
TATCGTTTCAAAAGGCAGAGCGGAAATGGTGGTCGGGCGCGGTTCGGCTATTGAAGCCTATCCGTTATTCGGCTTTGACCTCAACGATTACGATGCGCTTTTCAAGGAAAAACTGGGGCTGCTGCTCCGTATCCGTGACGAAGAATTTGTTACCTGGTCAGGCAAATTCAGACCTGCGCTAAAAGATCAACCTATTTATCCTCGTGCCGTTCAGGAAAAAATGCCTGTCTGGCTGGGTGTTGGCGGCACGCCTCAATCATTCGTGCGTGCAGGCAAGCTGGGACTCCCTTTGATGGTTGCGGTTATCGGAGGGGAAACTGAGCGTTTTCGGCCACTGATTGATCTTTACAGGGAGTCTGGTAAGGAGGCAGGATTCCGGCCGGATCAACTCAAAGTGGGACTTCATTCGCCCGGATATGTGGGCGAGGATGATCAGTCTGCCGTAAGCGATTACTATCCCGGCTATGCTGAACTGTGGACAAAATTGGGAAAGGAACGCGGGTGGCCGCCTGTTACCCGGAATCATTTCGATAGTCAGGCTGGTCCCAAAGGTGTACTGGTTGTCGGCGGACCCGATACGGTTGCGCAAAAGCTGATACGCCATAGCCAGGCGCTGGGAGGGATAGATCGGTTTACATTTCAGATGGACAACGCAGGACTTACCCACGATCAGTTGATGCGTTCCATTGAGCTTATTGGAAGTAAAGTAATACCTCAGATCAGAGAACATGTCGGGGAGGTGTCAAATTGAACTGAATTTATTGATTGTTTCAACATCCGGTTAGCTGGTAAAACAGAAGAATCCATGAAGAAAAAAAGTAGTTTTTCCAGCCAGGGGCAACGGGAGGATATCGGCGATATGGTCATATACCGGATTCTGCCAAACAGATATGCTGAGGCCGTAGGGCCGTTTGTTTTTTTAGATCACATCGTGCCAAATTTACAATCGACAATCAATAAAGAGGGTACAGGGGCACATGCGCACCGTGGGATAGCGACTTTGACATATGTAGTAAATGGAGAGGATGAGCATTTCGACAGTGCAGGCAATTACGCGAAAGTGCATTCGGGCGGGATTCAGTGGATGAAGGCAGGGAATGGTATTATTCACGACGAAACGCTTAACTATGATTCCAAAACTGATTCCAAAATCATTCATGCTTTCCAATTCTGGATCAATCTGCCAGCAGCCATTAAAGCGGAAAATCCGGCCTATTTAGCCATTGAAGCTGACCGGGTCCCCACTAAGGATTTGCCGGATGGGAGTGGGTGGATCAGGGTGATCGCTGGTTCATTTGAAGAACTGCACGCAGAGATCCCGAACTATTCAAAACAGTTTGCTTACCACATTCACCTCGCTCCGGGAGCACGTTTTACAACCGCCTTTGAAGACCAGCTGGAAGTGGGCTTATACCTGCCAACACTCCCGGCTGTGCTGAATAATGCAAGTTTTGCCGCCGGTGAATTTATTGAGTTTGACAGGAATGCCGGAACTATTGAACTGCTGAACGAAAATACCCAAGCTTGCGATTATCTGTTATTTGGCGGAGAACATTACGCTGAGCCAATTGCAGCCGAGGGACCTTTTGTTATGAACTCAAAGCTGGAAATCGCTCATGCTTACAGAGATTTGTATAACGGAAAGTATGGTACAATAGATTACCGGAAATAACCTGCACACAGCACTGAATCTGATTCAGGCTGACAAATACAACGTCATTTGGATAACTTGGTTTAACAAAACTGAGCTATCCAAATGGCGTTGGTATAGTGTGTTAGTTGGTATTAAAATGCCTGGAAAGATATACAGCCAATTGATCGAGTTGTTCATCCCAACCTTGCTGATGAGCAGGTAAATGCTCCGCTCCTGAGAAGCCTTCCTGTAAAACCTGTAATTTGCTTTTTGTTTCCCCTTCCGGTGAAAAGTGCACGTGCAAAGTGTAGCCATCTACAGATCCTTCATCACTCATATTCCAAATCCAGGAATAAATCAGCTTTTCATTTGGAACAATTTCTTTGTATATGCCTGTAATCTCCAACCCTATATCTCCGATATAATAAGTCACGGCACCGCCCTCTACGAGTTCGCATTTGACGTCAGTCAGTGTTTCTCCCATGGGATGCCACCATTCGCAAAGGTGCTCCAATTGAGTCCATGCCTGATAAAGATTTTGCACGTTCGTGTCAAATACTCTTTCAATTTGAATATTCGTTTGTTTTTGGTCAGTTGTCATCGCGGCCCGTGGTTTAGATCATACTTGCGATGTCAAAATAACCATGCCCTCATGCTGAGGGTAAACTTTTTATCACGGAGTATACAGATCTATATTGTTTCCGTGCCAGGTGCCGGATTTTTTTGGCCGGTTTGAAATCGGCTTAAAACAAAAAAGCCGCTGCAAAGAAAACTTTGCAACGGCCTGATTCTGAAACGATCACATAGCTTTATTGCTAGCTAAAGCTGTGATTCGTTATTCAATCTGATTAATAGCCAGGATTCTGGGTCAGTCCCCACGTTTGTACCTCGTTCAAAGGAATAGGCAGTACAGGAATTGGGTTAACACTACCCTGGAAGGAATGCTGCTGGGCACGCGTCCTGATTTCACCGGTAAGTGAATTCATATACGTTCCTGTGCGAACCTGATCCCAGAAACGAAGCTGCTCCATACCCAGCTCTACGCGTCGCTCATGCAAAATAGCTTGTTTCAGTGCCGCACCTGTGACAGTCGTAGCTACGTCGGGCAAAGCCGTTGCAGGAATGTTAGTAGGGGCGTAAGTGTTGCTACCCAATATTGAGCCCAAAGGCAATGTTGATCTTTTCGCACGTTGACGAATCTGGTTTACAGCTGCACGGGCTTCTGTTTCGTTTCCAAGTTCAGCCGCTGCTTCAGCTCTCATCAAAAGGATTTCAGCATAACGCATTTTGCGGATATTCTGTCCTGCTGCTGATGCTTGCGCAGGTTGCACAATAGCAGCTTTGCGGTTCAGGAAACCAGTCATGTTTTCGTCAGGGAAATTGACAACCTGTCTTACACCAAACAGAATGTATCCGTTTCCGTACATGGTCATTGCCTTACGCGGATCGTTTGCTTCAAATTGCTCTTCCAGATCAGTAGTAGGATTGTTGAAACCCCAACCCCATGTCGACCGGTTGTTCTGGATTACGTTGTTGGTTGTTCCGGTTTTAATCGGTCCCCATGTCTGTCCTGACTCCGCCGCCTGTATCTCAAAAAGAGATTCTGTATTGTTTTCACTTACCTCATCAAAAATGGCTGCGTAGTTGGCGGTAAGACCGTATTGAGCAGACTGCGCGATCGCAGTGGTCAGATCATACACCTGCTGCCAGGTGTGGTTGTTGCCATTATCCGTGCCGAGTTGGTACATGATTGCCCGAGCCAGATAGCCACGCGCTGCACCCTTAGTCGCCCGTCCCAGGTCGGAAGCGGCATACCCGTTTTTCTCAGGAAGTAATTCAATGGCTCTTTGCAGATCCGCTTCGATAAACGCGTATGTTTCTGAAATTGTAGACCGGGTGGTAGATGAATACTCCGTTGTTTTTACAGGCTCAGAAAATAGCGGCATACCACCAAAAAGACGAACCAGGTAGAAGTAGTAATACGCACGAAGAAAATGCGCCTCACCTTTAATCCGGTTTTTCAAAGTTGCACTGATGGGCGCATTGTCAATATTCTGAAGAACCCAGTTAGAACGGTAAACTCCTATCCATTGATTACCCCATGCTCCGCTTACAGGTCCGTTGATCGGCAGTGCACGCCATTCTTTCAGATGTTGTATATCAATAAAATCACTGGCAGTACTTCCTTTTTCGGCATCGTCAGAAAGTACATC
>DASYHR010001028.1:0-3485 GCA_035998385.1 Dyadobacter sp.
CAAATTCGAGTTCGCGCCCAGCAGACTGATCACCTGCGCTTTCGACATTTTCTGTCTTGACGGTTTTTTCTGCGTATTGTCAGCGATCAGATTCATGATGTAATCATAATCGATAATGGCAGATGCGAAAAGTACAAACTCAAAATCCAGCTCCTGAATAACATCCGGCACATCGTCACCTCCTTTTTGCTGAATCGCCCTTAATTGTTTAGCAGTTTCAATGTACGAGCTTCGGAACGACTGTAAGGAGTCCTTTGGTAAGATGGCTTCAATTTTTAACTGTTGATCCTTGTCCAGGTCCGTGTACTGATCCAGCTGCGTTTTCAACTTCTGCACCTCCTTAAAGTTTTTCACAAAAGTAATCCGTGCAGCGTCGCCTTTAAGGTTGTACACTTCTTCCGGTTCCTGTAATAAATTGTGCTGTTTCATAAACCCGCCCAGCTTATCTACCGCCTCTTTGTATTTTTCAATAACCACAGCCGCTGGTTCCACAATCCATATTTCCTTCGCCTCTTCCTCCTTACTATTACCGGAGAAGAGTGCAATAGCCTGATTGACAGACTCCTGCTGAGATCGGAAGTCCAGAATATTCCCATAGGGTTTGGTATCATTCAATACCCTGTTGGTACGCGAAAATGCCTGGATCAAGCCATGGTATTTCAGGTTTTTATCTACATATAAAGTGTTCAGGTATTTGGAATCAAACCCTGTCAGTAACATGTCTACGACAATGGTAATATCAACCTTGTTTTTGTGCGGATAATCTTTGTTGCTATACTTCTGGTCTTTGATACGCCGCTGCACATCCTGGTAATACAAATCAAACTCGGTGATACTATGGTTCGTACCAAATTGTTTGTTGTAATCTGCTATGATCCCGGTAAGTGCTTTTTTCTTTCCTTCCGGATCGGTCTGGTTATCCAGTTTTTCCTGCTGTAAGTCGTCCTGCAACTGCTTAATGTCCTCTGCATTTTTCTGGCTTTGTTTATCTCCGTCTTTTCCTACCAGTTGTGCTGGTGGAGAAAATACACAGGCAATGTTGAGTGGGAGATAATCAGGGTTTTCTTCCGATTTTTTCTTCTGCGTCGCTTTAAACAATTGATAATACTCAATGGCGCTTGTGATAGATGCCGTTGCCAATACCGCGTTGAAACGCCTGGAATTGGTTGCGGCATTATGTTTTTCCAGGATGGCACCAACGACAGCCTGCTGCGCTACCGCTTCACCGGGCTTCGTCGCCTGCGTACCCTGCCCTTTGAAATAATCAATGTGAAATTTGAGAACATTGCGGTCTTCAATCGCATGCGTGATGGTGTATGCGTGCAGTTGTTTTTCAAATATGTCTTCCGTTTCTTTATACTTTGCTTCCTCACCCTCTCTTGTGATGTAAGAGGCATTGTCTTTGAAAATAGGCGTACCTGTAAAACCAAATAACTGTGCATTTGGAAAAAATTCTTTGATTGCCTTATGGTTATCGCCAAACTGTGACCTGTGGCACTCGTCAAAAATAAAAACCACACGTTTCTGGCTCAATGGTTCCAGGCGTTCCTTGTAGTTTTTTTTATTGGTTCCGTCCAGTGCCAGACCTAATTTCTGGATGGTTGTAACAATCACTTTATCAGAATAATCCGTAGACAACAGGCGCCGTACCAATGTCTCGGTATTCGTATTCTCCTCCACACTACCCTCCTGAAATTTATTAAACTCCTCCCGCGTTTGCCGGTCAAGATCCTTGCGGTCGACCACAAAAAGGCATTTTTCGATATCAGGGTTGTCTTTTAACAAAGTGGAAGCTTTGAAAGAAGTCAGCGTTTTACCACTACCTGTTGTATGCCAGATGTAGCCGTTGCCACGGTTTTGATGAATGCAATCCACAATGGCCTTGACCGCATAAATCTGATAAGGACGCATCACCAGCAATTTCTGCTCGCTCTCCACCAAAACCATATATTTGCTGATCATTTCGCCAAGCGTACACTTGCTCAAAAACTTATCAGTGAACGGTTCGAGATGCGTTATTTTTTTATTTGTCTCATCCGCAAGCTGATAGATAGGCAGGAACTGCTCATCCGCATTAAATGCAAAATGCTGATTTCTGTTATTGGCGAAATAATAAGTGTTGGTCCTGTTACTGACAATAAACATCTGCATGAAGCATAACAGTGAATTGCCGTAACCATTACCAGGATCACTTTTGTAATCCACGATTTGCTGCATCGCCTTGCGGGGCGAAATATCCAGCTTTTTTAATTCGATCTGAACTGCAGGTAACCCGTTAATCAACAAAATGACATCAAAACGCTGATGGCTATTTTCCGTATTTATCTTTAACTGACTGATGACCTCAAAATCGTTTTTGCACCAGTCCCTGTTGTTCACCAACGTGTAATGCAAAGGCGTTCCATCTTCACGCTGGAAATATTGTCTCTCTCGCAAAAGCTTGGAAGCTGCAAAAACGTCAGAGGTAATGATTTCTTCCCTTAGCCGAAAGAACTCATTATCAGTTAATCTAACCCGATTGAGCGCTTCAAACTTGGTTTTGAAATTCAGTTCGAGCGACTTCCCGTCGACGATATCAGGCCTGTAAATATATTTCAGTTCCGTAAGTCGCTGGATGAGACTATCTTCTATTTGGCTTTCCTTACTCATTCAAAGTACTGTTGACAGGTTTGGCCAAATTTAGTTTATTATATCGGGAAGTCACTTCCCAGGTGTGTAAAAATGGCTTTCAGACCTACTGCTTTTGAGCTATTGAGATCTCTGATTAAATTTAAGAAATTGGAATTGCAATCCTATAATCACCACCCGTTCCGTTTAGTAACCAGCGTTAGACAATTGATTCCAGCTTTCAAAAAGAGCGCCAGCTATCAAAAACTGGGGATTATTCTACACGTAAATATAGCTTTGCATTACACATTTCCTGGCGTCCTTACGAATAGACTTTTGGTGCTAATTTTGTGAGTCATCGAATTTTCTGTTGCGGTGATAAAGGTGGCATGACATAAAAATTATAAAAGCCATTATACTACTTTCAATCAAAGTTATAATCCAAATCTGTCTTTAGCTCTCTACAAACCCCTAGTAAACAGCGAAGTATTCCGTTATGTAGTACTGTTCCAATCTGCCTAACTTCCTTCTTTCGCAGTCGATTGGCTACATTTAACATGGATTCAGGATACTTCCAATCTGGATATGTCGCGTTTCACAACTTGAATAACCTGTGTGTCTTTGAAATTTTTTAAAATGTGTCAGGATCAGGGCGTGATATTTTATTATTTACTCTGTGCGTGATTTGTGACTATTCCGCAATATCCCGCTTCATCATCAACTGTGTTATGATTAAACTTTATCAAAATCAGAAAAGTATCGGACTGGCTGCCTCACTGCTGTCACTGGTTCTCATCATCGGTCTGCTGTATACGTTGCAAAGCGTTTTGGTGCCGCTCATGTTCTCAATTTTATTGGCCATCTCTCTTTATCCGATT
>DASYHR010000244.1:0-2583 GCA_035998385.1 Dyadobacter sp.
TATACAAGGAATCTGAACGAGGCCACCCACAGGGTCGCATGTCATACCCAGGTGATGTTCCATGGCGATTTCTGCAGCCATCAAACATTGTTGTACACTTCCGCCCAGTACCTCTGTCAGCCCGGCCGCGGCCATCGCGGAGGACACACCTATTTCTGCCTGACAACCTCCCATGGCCGCCGATATCGTTGCCCCTTTTTTGAAGATACTTCCCACTTCGCCGGCAGTTAACAGAAAGCGAAAAACGCCCTCTTCGTCTCCTTCGCAGAATGTAATATAATACTGCATAACGGCTGGAATTACGCCGGCTGCTCCGTTGGTTGGTGCTGTTACGACACGGCTATACGAAGCATTTTCTTCATTCACTGCCAGAGCGAAACAACTTACCCAGTCGAGTGTATACTTAAACCCGCTACCGCCATTCTGAATAGCCACGAGCCAGTCATCATAATCAAGACAAATCCTGCCTTTCAGTAACTTTTGATTGAGATCGGCAGCACGACGTTTTACATTCAAACCACCCGGCAACACCCCTTGCGTTTGACTGCCCTGAAAAATGCTGGAACGCATCACATGCCAGATATTAATGAGCTCGGCACGTATTCTAGCATCATCGCGCCAATAGCGCTCATTTTCCAGTACAATTTCCCAAATCGCATGTTTGCACTGGCGATGCCATTTCAGCAAATCGGCCGCATAGTCCACGGGATAAGGCAAAATAGAAGTCTGTTGCTGCTCAGGCGCGCTATCCTCCTGAATTACGAAACCACCACCAATTGAAAAATAGGTTTCTGTGATCTCCTGCTGCCCTTCGCAAACCGCTGTGAATGTAAGCCCATTGGGATGAAAAGGAAGGGATTCTTTCATACAGAATACCACATCCTGCTTTGGAACAAATTGAATTTGACAATCACCTGCCAAACTGATCGCAGCGTTTTTGATTATGTCTGCTACAACAGCGTCAATATCTTTGGTAACAATCGTAACCGGATCGTAACCGGCCAGTCCGAGGATGACTGCTATATCTGTTCCATGCCCTTTACCGGTCTTGGCAAGAGATCCGTACAAAAATACTTTCACGGATTGTACTTTTTGTAGACCTATGGATTGGCGAATTACGTTCAAAAATTGCTGAGCGGCACGCCAGGGACCAAGTGTGTGGGAACTGGAAGGTCCGATTCCAATTTTAAAAATGTCAAATACCGAGATGCGCTCGTCGTTCATGGTGGTTCAGGTTAATTATAATCGCAGGACATTACAATCCTATGTGCGTTGGTTTAGTGTCACAAGATACCATGCCAGCACGGTTTAAGCTTCATCTGCATCCCGATTTCTATTATAAAACAGGCTCTGCAAATCCATTGTTCACAGAGCCTTCATTTTACTTGTTTTTATTTAAATAACTGTTAGCACATTTCTCACATTCGCTATCCAACTGACATTTCAGATCGCAGGACCCGCTGGCATCTGTGCAGGTGGGATGGGTTTGAATTTGTCGGGGTCTTTTTCAAACTGACTGATCTGCAAAAGGCTGAACATTATATCTCCTTTCAGTTTAGCATCGGCTGTAGCTTTTTGTCCGCTCATCCAAATCTTAAGATTATCAATCTCTCCCAATACTGTTGCCTTTACATTGTCGGATGCACCTGTGTTTGCAGCGAGTCCGAGCAGGGTTTTTAAATACACCTTCCTGACCATACTCTGCAAATCCGCTTTATAACCGTTGTCTGCGGGAGCCTTCCATATCTGGTTACTTAATTTTTCAATGACCGAAATAAGCCCTGGTTGATTGGCATCTCTTCCATGGTATTCCAGCAGTCGGGCTGCACGTTCGTGATCCAGAATCAGCGAAAGAGTTTGCCCTGTCAGTGATTCTGCCGCGCCTATCGGATCAAAAGTTACGCCAGTGTAGCCTTTGAAGTTCTCCTGATTTCTGGAGTAGCCAATCGGATAGGGAGGCAGATTTTTAATGACCTTTTCAGGAATCGCCAACTCATCCGCGGTGATGGAACTGATCAGTACATCTAAAGCCTTTCCCTGCTGCGCGGGATCAATCATTTCTGTAATTGGCTGTCCGTCTCCCCTTAACGCATACCTGAAGTTGAGCCCCCCCAATAAATTTGTAGCAGCCTCAATCTGATAGCGGTGCAGCAAATACAACGGAACAAGAACCTCTTCCAATGTAGCCATGGGTCGCCCTGCCGGAATTGCTTTTTCAGAAAATACGGATAAAGCCTTTTTTCGGATCAACATAAGGCGGCTTAGCTCAGCTACTGCATCGCCGGTATTATCCCAATGAGCTGAATTCGGGTGAATTCCCAAATCAAACATAAAAATATGACCCTGCTTTACCGACTCCTGAATGATTTTATTCAGCTCCGCCTTCTCATTCTGATTTTTGCCAAACTCGGTATAACCCCAAATAATAGCACGTTTATCATAGCTTCCGATTCCTTTGGAATAGGCATCAGAAATATCAATGGTCCCGTCGGCTTTCATTGTTATCTTCGGGAAGGGGTAATCGGTTACCGAAGAGCGGTCGTTGGAGCTCGACATATGGTTGTGATACATCCCCAAAGCATG
>DASYHR010001037.1:0-2088 GCA_035998385.1 Dyadobacter sp.
GCAGAGATATCTCTCTGCCTCTCAAAACTTACCACAATTTTGTACTTATCCGGGTAGTAACCCTAGTTACCTTTAGACAATTTAGCTTTTTTATCCTGACTTTTTTTCAAAACAACGGCTCCCATAGGTGGCAGGTCAAGAATCACAGAATTGGCACGACCATGCCATTGATCTGCACTTGCCTGCAGCATTCCGCTATTGATCACGCCACTTCCATAAAACAACGTCGCATCCGAATTGAAAATTTCTTCCCAATTTCCTTCAGATAAGACGCCCACTTTATAACCCTGACGTGTTACCGGAGTCAGGTTCAGAATAACGACCAGATTTAAGTCAGGATTCAACGACTTGCGCGCATACACCAGCACCGAATTCTCCCTGTCCTGCGTATCAATCCATTCAAACCCTTCCTGTGAGAAAGAGTGGTCAAACATTGCCGGTTCTGTTTTATAAAGTTGATTGAGTGCTTTCACGCATTCTTTAATCCCTTTATGTGAGTCTTGTTCGAGCAGGTGCCAATCCAGGCTTTGCTGAAAATTCCACTCTGAAGTCTGGCCAAACTCGCCACCCATGAATACCAGCTTGGTTCCCGGGTGGGTGAACATATAGCTGAACATCACGCGCAGATTGGCAAAACGTTGCCATTCATCTCCCGGCATTTTATTGATCAGCGACTTTTTACCATAAACTACCTCATCGTGTGAAAATGGTAACATAAAGTTTTCTGAGAAGGCATACACAAGGCTGAAGGTGAGCTGATCCTGGTGCCATTTTCTGAAAGCTGTATCTTTCTCGAAATATTTAAGCGTGTCATTCATCCAGCCCATCATCCACTTCATGCCAAAGCCCAGGCCACCTACAAACACAGGTCTTGATACACCCGGGAATGCAGTCGATTCTTCAGCAATAGTTTGGATATCAGGAAATTCACTGTACGCTGCTACATTCATCTCTCTAAGCAGGGAGATCGCTTCAAGGTTTTCACGCCCGCCAAACTCATTTGGAATCCATTCTCCATGGTTACGCGAATAATCCAGATAGAGCATAGATGCTACGGCATCAACCCTTAAGCCATCCGTATGGTAACGGTCGAGCCAGAAAATGGCATTACTGATCAAAAACGACCTTACTTCATTACGTCCGTAGTTGAATATATAACTCTTCCAGTCAGGGTGGTATCCCTTACGTGGGTCTTCGTGTTCATAAAGAGACGTTCCGTCAAATCGGAAAAGGCCATGTGCATCGCCCGGAAAGTGCGACGGAACCCAGTCCATATATACACCGATTCCCTCTTGGTGCAACGCATCGATCAGATACATCAATTCCTGAGGAGTTCCCATACGGGAAGCGACCGAGAAATAACCCGTGATCTGATAGCCCCAGGATGGTGGGTATGGGTGCTCCATAATAGGCATCAGCTCCACGTGCGTAAAACCCATTTCCTTTACGTAAGGAACCAGGCTAACGGCAATCTCTTTAAAAGTCAGAAATCTTTCCGGATCGGAAGGATCGCGTTGCCATGAGCCCAAATGAACTTCATACACAGATATAGGCGCATTAAGCTGGTTTTTCTCCCTTCTGGTCTTCATCCAGTCGGCGTCCTGCCATTCGTACCATGTATCCCAAACAATAGACGCCGTTTTCGGAGCAACTTCACACCACAATGCGAACGGATCCGCCTTTTCCAGATGCTGGTTGTCATTGGTAATGATAAAGTACTTGTAAACCTCTCCTACTCCTACGTTTGCAATCCAGCCCTCCCAGATCCCGGAGCTATCCCAGCGTGCTGAAAGCTGATGCTCTTCCTTGTTCCAGCCATTGAAATTTCCGATTACCGATATAGACTTTGCATTGGGAGCCCAAACTGCAAAATAGGTCCCCACCACACCTTCGTGCTCCATTACATGTGAGCCCAGCTTTTCGTAAAGTTTAAAATGTTTTCCCTGACGAAAAAGATGAATATCAAAATCCGTAAAGCGGCTAATGGCCTCTACCGAATTGAATTGTTTCACTTGCAGGTCAGCGCCGTTGCTTGCGGCAGATTCAGTTGTTGAGACAGCTTTATTTTTACCAGTTGACTTAGCCATT
>DASYHR010001090.1:0-7504 GCA_035998385.1 Dyadobacter sp.
TAATCGTAGTGGAGGTATCGTTTACGATGGTAATAGAGGTATTATCGATTTTGGTAATGACCCCTTTTACATCACCAATTTGAATGATCTGCCCTTCCCGGTAATTTTTACGGCTGTAGAACGACGAAATAATATTGGCAAGCACATCGCGGGAAGCAATACCATACCCAATTGCAAATGCTGATACAGCACCGCCTATGATCAGGATAAAGCTTGACTCCAGCATATCTGTTTCAATACCTATCTGGCGCAACGCTGTCAAAAATGTAATAATCAGAAAGAACACAAAGGCAATGTATCCGATAAGTTTAGCTGAGGCAATATTGAAAGACTTACATAGTGCTACAACCGCAGTTTTGATCGCATCAGAAAGCATTATACCGATCTGAAGCATGACAGCTCCGGCAATCAGCTTTGGTATAAAACTAACCAGCGACAATACCATGTTGGTTATTGTATCGACACCGAGGGTATCGGCGGCAAATGTAAGAAAGATGAGAAGTATATAGTAGTAGAATACTTTAGCGACGATATCGCTGAGAGAGATTTCTGTCTTTAATTGTTTGATGATTCCGATCTCATTGAGTCTATCGCCAATCCTGTCGAAACCGACACGGCTCAGTATTTGAGAGATCAGGATTTTTACGCCTCTGGCAACCAGGTATCCGATACCCAATATAACCAGACAGCCTATAACCCTGGGTACAAAATCAACGAATTGACTAATGAGTGTGTAAAATGTGTTTCTTAAAATTTCTGCGATATTGGGGAGGTTTTTCATAAGTATAGTGGAGCAGTTTTTCAATTAGTTATTCCTCTGTGCCCTCTGAGATCGCAACGGTAACAGTTTTCAAAAAAAATTCTGTGAATAGTGTAACCACTTCCATACTGTTACGTATTGTATCTACTTCGGCAACCAGTGCGCGTTTGAGGTATGCAGGAACCTCTTCATTAGGTTCCAATTCTTTAAATACAGTATTACCGTTAGGCATATCGATCAAATCGGATTGTCATAAAATCATCCTGAATAACTCTATCATTTTAACAGCCAGAATGCCTAGAAAAATGATCGTCTCAAGGTACTTCTTCCTTAACTTCTCTCTCGACCGCAATAGCCGCATTTTTATAGCACTTTCAGTGACGTTGAAAATACTTGCGATATCGCGGATACTCAGGTCGTCCATGTACTTCATAAAAAGAACTCCCTTTTCGTCAACCGTCAACTGATCAAGAGCAGTCTTCAGATTTTTAACCTGAATATCCTCCCCATCAAACAGGTTGTTCAGATCGATGTCATCAGGGACCTCGATAGGATCTTCCTGCAGGATTTCTCCACGCTTCTTATTAGAGCGCAGCTGGTCCATACAATGATTATACGTGATTGAATACAACCAGGTGGAAAACTTGGCGTCTTCCTTAAACGTACCTAATTTAAAAATGAGCTTTAAGAAAATATCGTGGGTAAGATCTTCCGCTTTAGCCGAATCCTTGACAAAGGAGATGCATTTGTGGTAAACCTTTTCTGAATATCTTTCATAAAGTTTTTCAAAGTAACGATTTTCCTGAGTATCTACGAAAAGCTTTACAAGCTCTTCATCAGTGAAATTATGGCGTGCATAATCATTCTTAGATGTTCTGACTGCCATATTATAGAAAGGTAACGTTGCTAACCATAAATAATAACAATAGTGTGGGTAAAACTTGCGTAAATATTAAAAAAGAACGCCTGGTATACAAGTAGATACCAGGCGTTTTTACTATAATTTTTACAGAAGGAATTTTATCCTCCTATGGATATACGATTGAAAGACTTCACAGTAAGTCCTTTCACAGTTTTCTCCAATAACTGACGGATCGTCAAAGACGAATCTTTAACAAATTCCTGATTCAACAAAGTGTTGTCTTTGTAGAATTTCTGAAGTTTACCCTGAGCGATTTTTTCCAACATAGCTTCAGGTTTGCCTTCTGCGCGAGCTTGCTCTTTTCCTACTTCGATTTCTCTTTCTACGGTAGCAGCATCCACGCCGTCTTTGTCCACTGCAACAGGCTTCATCGCTGCGATTTGCATAGCAACGTCTTTTCCAAGCTCAGTAACATCAGTTCCGTTGTTTCCTTCGAACGCAACAAGAACACCAAGTTTACCATTAGAGTGGATGTAAGATACAACCTGATCCGAAGTAACGTTTTCGTAAGCAACGACTTCAAGTTTCTCTCCCAATTTCCCAACAAGATCTACGATGTTTTCGCTTACAGGGCGGCCATCAGCCAATGTAGCAGAAAGCAAAGATTCTTTATCTGAAATGTTGTTTGCTACGGCAACGTCCAAAATGCTCTGAGCAAGATTTTTGAAATCTTCTACATTTGAAACCGGCTCCGTTTCGCAAGCCAATGCTACAATTTTACCGTTAGTACCGTCAGCGCTGATGTTAACCAACACAGCACCTTCAGAAACAGCATTGTCAGCACGTTTTGCTGCTACTTTCTGTCCTTGTTTACGAAGAATATCAACGGCTTTGTCAAAATCTCCTTCAGCTTCCTGAAGAGCTTTTTTACAATCCATCATTCCGGCACCAGTCATTTGGCGCAGTTTGTTTACATCTTGTGCAGTAATTGCCATGATTTGAATGAATATGTTTTAATACTTTTTGAGCAAAAACCGTTAAGCAAACTTTATGATTAGTTTATCAAATCGGTTTTCAAATTGATTCTTAAAAAACTGTAGCCCATAGCAAGGTGGCTATGGGCTACTTTATCTGTTCAGACATGATACGGTGGAACCAGGTTCGGCCCGTATCGCCCTTTATTACTCTGCGTCAGAATCAGCCGCTGCTTCTGCAACTGGTGCAGATGCTTCCTCAGTGCCTTTGTCAGCCTGACGTTTAGCTTCTTCTTCTTCAACCAGACGCTGATCGTCTTTATCTTGTTTGCGTTCCATCAAACCTTCTTCGATCGCTTTTCCGATAGCCAAAGTAATCAATGAGATAGCTTTGTAAGCATCATCGTTACTTGGGATAGGGAAGTCAACCAATTCAGGGTTTGAGTTTGTATCGCAGATCGCAAAGATAGGTATGTTCAATCTTTTTGCTTCTGCAACCGCAATGTGCTCGCGTTTTACATCAACGATGAAAAGGGCAGCAGGAAGACGGGTTAAGTCAGCTACACCACCTAACACTCTTTCCAGTTTATCCTTCTCACGTGTAAGCATCAGGCGTTCTCTTTTCGCGATATTGCTAACCGTGGTTTCGTCTTTTAGCATCTTCTCAAGAGTCTGCATTTTTTTCAACGACTTGCGAATAGTGCCGAAGTTTGTAAGCATACCACCCAACCAACGATCAGTTACGTAAGGCATTTTAAGGCGTTTTGCCTCTTCTGTTACGATTTCCTGCGCTTGTTTTTTAGTAGCAACAAACATGATCTTACGTCCTGAACGAACGATTTGCTTCAACGCAGCCTCAGCGTCATTGATGCAGCTCAATGTTTTGTTCAGGTCAATGATGTGAATCCCGTTCTTCTCCATAAAGATGTATGGAGCCATACGTGGATCCCACTTGCGGGTAAGGTGACCAAAATGAACACCTGCATCCAATAGTTCTTTATATTCTATTTGTGCCATTGCCAAATTTGATTTTAAAAGATTTTAGTATTTTGTGTTACGCAGCACAGCACATCGGGCACGATAAGTACTGTCTGGACATTTCAATGAAGAATGATAGAATTATGAATGAAGAATAATCTTCTAAAACCACCAAACCATCGAAAAATATTAACGTTTCGAGAACTGGAATTTCCTACGAGCCTTAGCACGTCCGTATTTCTTACGTTCAACCATACGAGGGTCACGAGTAAGGAATCCTTCTTTCTTAAGAGCTCCACGGAATTCTCCGTTATATTCGCAAAGTGCACGCGCAACAGCCATACGGATTGCTTCCGCCTGACCAGTAACACCACCACCTCTTACATTCACCTTAATATCGTAAGCACCATTTTCGCTGATTGTAGCGAAAGGCTGCTGAAGTACAATCTGGTGTACTTCAAATGGGAAATACTCTTTGTAATCGCGGCCGTTTACTTTGATATCTCCCTTGCCTGGCGTCATATAAATACGAGCCACAGCTGTTTTTCTTCTACCTATTGTGTTGATAACTTCCATGAATTACAACTGGATTTCTTTTGGTTGCTGTGCGCTGTGCGGATGTTCTGCAGCAGCATAAACAAACAGATTTGTAAATAAACGACGTCCCAAACGATTCTTTGGAAGCATACCTCTTACCGCTTTCTCGATTACACGTTCTGGGTGTTTTTCGAGCAACTCACGAGGAGTTTGAAAACGCTGACCTCCCGGGTAACCCGTATGACGAACATAAACTTTGTCAGTCATTTTCTTACCAGTCAACTTAATTTTATCGGCGTTGATAATGATCACATTATCACCACAGTCTACATGAGGAGTATAACTTGGTTTGTGCTTGCCTCTGATCATTTTAGCAACTTCACTGGCCAAACGACCAAGAATTGCATCTTTAGCATCGACAACAACCCACTCCTTGTTCACTGTGTTTTTGTTCGCCGAGATGGTTTTGTAGCTTAACGTATCCACGATTAACAAAAAAGATTTAATTGATTTTCAATAAATTACACTGTACAAGACAGTCCCATCGCAAAATGGGAGTGCAAATATAGAGTTTAACAAATTGAATTACAAGTATGTTTGTATTTTTTCAGTAATATGCATATTTCGGGTACTCTCACTACCTCCGGATTTTGCCTGGTGTTATCTGAATAACCTGAAGGATACTGCGGCATAGGGCATATTATAACGGGTTGAGAAACGCCTCTCACCACCATCCAGATAGGTTTTTTCACCCTCTATATTTCTGGTGATGTAAGCAAGTTGTCCGAACTGATATCCCACTTTCAGTGCAATTCCTTTCGACAACCAAACTCGTCCATATATTTCTGACTGACCATTATGGTTATTCAGAAACAAGGGTACTGCATTCAAATTTACAGGTCTTGTAGCTAAATTTTTATCATAATGCCCGCTGCCACTTCCTGCCGCTGCTGCCCCCGGATAATAAGCACTTCTTTTTGAGCCCCATGCAAATCCTAACAGATCCGTATTGACACCCAGGTCCACTCGCCACACTGTAACGCTTGCTCCCGCTACCATGCTTACACCATTGGCAGATACTTTTTTATACTGAAGTGTATTTGCAGACGAAGAACCTGCTTGTGAGACCAGATTCATATCGTTTCCGTAATAGCCCCAGGCTCTGATACCAAGTCCTGCGCGCAGCCATCTCAACTGCCCCAGCGGCATGTCTTCGTGATAAAGCACAGAAGGTGCCCAGGCCCCGTCAGAAAAACCTGTTCCAAAATCCAGAGTTGCCTGAGCAGTATTGTATTTTTGAGCAAAAACAGGCTGATTTACAATAAACCCGAACAATAATAGTGTGGTTAAAATACTTTTCATTTTTCTTTATAGCTGATGAAGTAGTAAAATTACACTTTTAACAACCGTCGTGAATGGCACAACCATACGTTAAAAGAATAATAAAACTAAACCTTTTAATTATTACATTAAAGTTTATTTTTCAGATAGATATTTTTACCACTGTTCGGCATGATCTATCATTAATTGCATTCAGGATATTGAAAATAACTCTATGAAAATCTCCTTTGTTGGTTCAGGAAACGTTGCGTGGCATCTCTCTCAGGCTATGGAAGAAGCCGGACACTGGATTTGTGAAGTATATAGCAGGAATACGCAAAATGCCAGAAAACTGGCCGCTGAACTTTACGACACCAACATCCAACCCGATCTGAATTTTGCGGATAGTATTGCAGATGTTATTGTACTGGCCGTTTCCGACGACGCACTGGATCAGGTTATTGAACAAATTGTTTTTCCTGAAAATGCAATTGTTGTTCATACTTCAGGCACCCGCTCGCTGGCCGAGTTTCAAAAGCTGATCGAAATATACAGTGATGTATTTGTTCATACTGGTATCTTTTATCCTCTTCAAAGTTTCTCCAAAGGGTTTCCTATTGACTATAAAGAACTGCCGCTTTGTGTGGAATCTAAAAATGAGCTGATTGAAAACAAACTGATCAGCCTGGCGCAAAGTATCAGCGACAATGTTACAAGAATGGATTCTCACGAAAGATTTGTGTTACACGTAGCCGCAGTTTTTGCCAATAATTTCACCAACTTTCTTCTTGGTTTGTCTCACGATCTCGCATCAAGAGAACAACTGAATTTTGACCTGCTTAAGCCACTCATTCAGACAACAATAGACAAAGCATTCCATTCGGAGGATCCTGCAGATGTGCAAACCGGCCCGGCAAGGCGGGGCGACTGGGTTACGATCAACAGACATATGGAGTATTTACAGGAAACAAATCCTGATTGGACGCCCATTTACCGTTTGCTAACGGACAAAATTCGGGAACTATACATCGCAAAATAACCCCTTCGTTCAACCTAGAAAAAAGTTCGGTTATATTTGCACCTTTCAAATGATCCGGACTACATGGAATTTTCACTCAAAGAGCGTCTCAAACGCATCACAACCTTCATTTTCGATATCGACGGCGTCATGACAGACGGCAGCGTTATTGCACTGGAAAGTGGCGAGCAGCCTCGTATTTTCAATGTACGTGACGGATACGGAATCAACCGCGCCATCAAAATGGGATACCGTGTCGCTATTCTTTCTGCGCAAAATCAGGTTGGTGTACGTAAGAGACTGGAATATCTGGGTGTTACTGACATATTTATCGGAACTTCCCCCGATGGAAAGTTGCCTATTTTTAGAAAATACCTGCAAGAGGCTAATCTGACTGAAGAAGAAATCATATTCATGGGTGACGACCTGCCAGACTGGGAAGTGATGCAAACCAAAGTACTTGGTGCTTGTCCGGCAGATTCAGCAGAAGAAATTCTTGAACTGGCAGACTATATTTCTCCCAAAAACGGCGGTTATGGAGCTGTAAGAGACGTTATTGAGCAAGTGATGAAGGAGCAGGGCAAATGGATGGCCTGGTTTGAGAAAGCGAATTAAAATTAAGAGATAGAAGGACACACTAGGTGAAAAATAAACGGTACTTCCCCAATTTGAATGGCATACGCTGCATTGCAGCACTTCTGGTTGTTTTCCACCATCTTGAACAAGCTAAACACGCTTTCGGAATTGCCAATATATACGAGGTACCCATTATTCAGCATGCCGGCAGACTTGGCGTGGGTTTATTTTTTGTACTAAGTGGTTTTTTGATCACCTATTTATTACTGGATGAAAGAGGGCGGTTCGGCAATGTTGATGCACGCAAGTTTTATCTCAGGCGTATATTTCGGATCTGGCCCATCTATTTCCTCATCATCGGACTTTCATTTCTCGTTTTCCCGCACCTGGACCTGCTTTACTTTCCAGGGTCCAATGAAAAGCTCGCCATACACACCACGGAACGGCTGACGCTATTGTTACTCGTACTGCCAAACTAT
>DASYHR010000262.1:0-2403 GCA_035998385.1 Dyadobacter sp.
TGATGTGGAGCAGGAAAAAGCGCCAGGCTACCTTGCTCACCCTCACCAATGATAGTTCGGTATTTTACGGCCATCATTTCCACCGTATCCATCTTCGTAGCCGCAGTATTCCTGATAAAATTCTCTCTATCCGACCAGAAAATCTTCTTCCAGGGTACATCCTTTCCAACCATTGCCGCGTCATAAATCACAGCAAGTGAATCAACCTTGGTATTCATCACCGCGGCTACATTCATCAGCGGACTTCCATTGTAAAGTGTCACGTGGTATGCACCTGTGAAAGGGCCCGCTGTTGCGCCTGATACAACGACTTCCGTTTGGGCACCGGAAGTAATTACTTTAACACCGGACTTTACCAGCTTCACCGGATAACTTGTGTATTTCTGATAGGCGGTTTTGTCGAAGAAGATATTCCATCCGTTCTGGGATACCAGATCACGTTTTCCCACCGTCAGAATGACAGCCGGATCCAATTTCTGTGCGATGGTTTTGTACTTCCCATTCGTGCCAATCTGCAGTGCCTGAAACAGAAATTCTGCTTCACGGAGATCAAGCACGATTTTACCGGTTTCTGAGTTTCCGGCAGGCCATTCTATGTTCAGTGAATTGCCTTGTTGTAAAACCTGAACACCCGATTTTTTATCGAAGCCTTTGGTGTCAACGGGGATTTGAGCGAAACAGTCATATACCCCGAAGAATATGACCAATAAGATAAGAATTCGCATAGATGGTTAGGTTGTGGTTCGCCCCTATGCGGCTCACCAGATAAGACATATTACCTGTTTTTCCCTGAGAAGGATTATGCCCCGAATGCTTGCTTGTAAAATGCAAGTCCTTCACGGGCCAATTCATCTGCACTGTTGGCAAGCGGCCGCCATATACACGCTGCTCTTGCTAATTCTTTGGAAGGCTGCCCGAACGTCTCGATCACCACCGCCCCGTCGTACCCGATTTCCTTCAATGCTTCACTAATTCCTTCCCATTCCAAATGTCCGGTTCCGGGTGTACCGCGATCACTTTCATTACCCTGCACGTGGCAAAGCAAATCCTTTCCGATTTTACGGATTGAGGTCGGAATATCTTTCTCTTCAATATTGGAATGAAAAGTATCCAATACGATTTTAAGATTGGGACTTGCTACTTCATGAACAATAGAAAGTGCCTGATCTACGGTGTTAACCATATCGGTTTCAAACCTATTGAGCGGCTCCAGACCTACTACCACGCCGTGGTCAGCCGCGATTTTCCCGATCTCAACCAGCGTATTTACACACCATTCTCTTTCCTGCTTTTTCTGGTCATCTGAAACAAGACGTGTTTTTCCCACTGCAGAATAAACGGGGCCTCCGAAAATGGGGCTGCCCACATCCTGAGCGATTTTGATACAGTCAATAATATATTGTTTGCCTGTTTCCCGATACGCAGGCTCTGTACTTGAAATGTCCCTCTCTGCACCGAATGCACCACTTACGGTTATTTTCAAGTCGAGGTCACGGGCGATTTCCTTAATAGTTTTCCAATCGATGATACTGGTATCTTCAACGGCTATTTCAATGATGTCATAACCCATGTTTTTTACTTTGGTCAATAAATCGACGTTAGCGCTTGAAAATGGGGATACCCAAATGAATGTGCTTGCTCCAAATAACATTTTTGATGTTTTTAGTTTCGGAATACTGCCACGGGCTGTGCCCGCGGCAGAGGTAAAAAAGCCTTTCAGGCTGATGGCTGATAGATAGGATATTATGCTTCGAAGCTTGGTACATCTACACGAATTCCGCCATTCATAGCAGATTCGTGGGCGCAAATACCAGCGCAGGTGTAGTTGGCAGCAAGAGCAGCGTCTACAGCAGAATCCCTGCCTTCAATGATTGCAGCTACGAATTCCTGTACAAGGTGTGGATGAGAACCTCCGTGACCTGCTCCCTGAAGGAAAGAGACGTGGTTCGGATCATCAATTTTTTCTCTTCTTGTGAAATGTTTGATCGGCTCAATCAGCAACTCATCGGTATCAGGAATTGATATGCGTTTTGCATTTTCTCCTCCATCAAATATCACATGTTCCTCATCCTGAAGCTGTTCCCATTCAAACGACATTTTTGTTCCGTACACATCGTAACTTTCACGATACTGACGTACCACATCAAATAAAGAACGGGTTGCTTCTGCCACTACGTTTGAGTTTTTCAACGTAAATGTTGCAGTTTCCACTGCAAAGGGAGATCCGTAGCGACTTGCCAAATCGTCGGAAAGACGTCCTGACCCATGGCAAACTACCGTTTCAGCAATCGTATTATTGATTTTCAAAAGCGGAGAAATGGCATGGGTTCCGTTCAGCATCGGCGGATATCCCTTCCAGTATTCATCCCATCCGTCCATGCTCATATCCTGAATGTGTGAACC
>DASYHR010001123.1:0-5735 GCA_035998385.1 Dyadobacter sp.
ACAGAGAAACCTACATGAACCCAAAACTTGATAGAAGACCTTTTTTCTTCCGGTTGCTTCTCAATATTCATAAAGTCGATACAGAACGCCGTTGTAAGGGCTGTCAGCGCCGAATCCGAGCTGGCATAGGTGGCTGCGGTGATACCGAGTAGAAACGTAATTCCTACCACCAGACCAAGATGATTCAAAGCCAGCATCGGATAGAAATCATCCGTTTTTGCAGTGACAGGAATGCCCTGCGCCTCGGCATATACGTATAGCAAAGCTCCCAGTGAAAGGAAAAGGAAGTTGACGATCACAAGCACGACGGTGAACCAGAACATGTTTTTTTGTGCCTCACCTATGTTTTTACATGTCAGGTTTTTCTGCATTAAATCCTGATCCAACCCGGTCATGACGATTGCGATGAACGTACCTGCAAAAAATTGCTTGAAGAAATTTTTCGGATCATTGGTATCCCAGTAAAAAATCTTCGAATACTTACTCTCCTGAACTGTTTTCCAAATTGCTGAAGCGCCGTTGAGGTTAAGTTCTTTGGATACAAGTACGATGGTCAGAATTACTGCCGTGATTAAAAAGAAGGTCTGGAGCGTGTCAGTAATGATAATTGTCTTCACACCGCCCTTAAATGTATATATCCAGATCAGGAAAATGGTAATCGCTACAGCTATTTCAAAAGGGATTCCTAATGGTTTGAAGAGAGCAAGTTGAAGAACCTGAGCAGCAACATACAGCCTGACCGCTGAACCGATCGTTCTTGAAAGCAGGAAAAAGCCGGAGCCGGTTTTATAAGACCAAAAGCCGAACCTTTGCTCGAGATATGAATAGATTGATATCAGATTGAGCCGGTAGTACAATGGCATCAGCACGGTGCCAATTACAAGATAACCGAGAATATATCCTATAACAACCTGAAAATAAGAAAATTGAATATTGGCTACAGCGCCGGGAACGGAGATGAAAGTTACGCCCGATAGTGAAGTGCCGATCATTCCGAAAGCTACCAGATACCACGGCGACTGTCGGTTGGCAGTAAAAAATGTATTCGTATCAGCTCCCCGGGAAGTGTAAACAGACACGGTAATCAGCATCCCGAAATAGAAAATGAGAATAATCAGGGAAATGTACGGATTCATGGTAAAGCTTATTGTCGCTAAAGGTTTGCTATAGGAAACGTTAGAGGATCGAAAAAGAAAGCGGGCAAGCAAAAGAAGATAAATGTCTTCTGTTAGTGTCCCTTTTTAATTAGATTTGCTAATCAAACAGAAATTTGGTTGTTATGCAAGCGCTTACGGATACCGAGGTTGAAATTCTGGAAAAAACGATTGAAACCGATATAAAAAGACTGGTCATTTACAATGACGACGTCAACACTTTTGACTGGGTAATTGACACGCTCGTCGAAGTGTGTAATCACACCAGCGAACAGGCTGAGCAATGTACTCTTATCATACACTACAAAGGTAAATGCTCTGTAAAAGAGGGAGATTTTGATGAGCTGCTCGGCATGCGTACAGAAATTTGTCGTCGTGGCATATCAGCCGAGATACATTGATTTGTCTTCTCCGGACGCTCGGTTGCTGTGAAGTGGCAGTACTCAACGGAATTTTGCCTTATTTTCATACGTCCCCATGAATTATCCCTCACGTCTTATTGAGGAAGCTGTAGGAGAGATTTCCCGCTTACCAGGAATAGGAAAAAAAACAGCATTACGTCTGGCATTACATTTGCTCAAAAGAGAGGAACAACAGTCACGTTCACTCGCTGAAGCGATTGTAAATATGCGAACAAAAACCACCTATTGTTCCCGTTGTCATAATATTGCCGACCAGGAATTGTGTGCTATATGTGCCAATGCGGGTAGGGATCATTCTATTATTTGTGTCGTTGTTGATACCCGGGATGTGCTCGCGATTGAAGCAACCAGTCAATACAAAGGTTTATATCATGTATTGGGAGGAATCATTTCTCCGCTTGAAGGTATAGGCCCGTCTGATCTGCATATCGATTCATTACTGAGCAGGGTTCAGAAATCGGACGAAGGGGATGATGTTGCGGAAATTATTCTTGCTCTGAGTCCAACCATGGAAGGTGATACGACGGCATTTTACTTACAAAAAAAATTGAAAGCTACCGGAGTGAAGGTTAGCACTATTGCCAGAGGCGTGCCAATTGGCGGTGATCTGGAGTACGCAGACGAAATTACTTTAGGACGCAGCATCGTGAGCCGGGTGGCTTACGATTAATGAATAAATTAATAACGCTGAAACAATGAATAGAACCGATTTTTTGCGCACGCTGGCAGGAGGGACTCTTGCAGTAGGAGCGTTGGGCACACAAACCTTTGCTTCTGAATCAGAGCATATTCTTTTGGAGACAGCTCCGTTCAAACAAGCCCCGTTACCTTATGACTTTGGTGCGTTGGAGCCTAATATTGATAAAATGACGATGGAGATTCACTACGGCAAGCACCATGCAGCCTATGTTAAGAATCTTAATGATGCTGTGAAAGGTACTGCATTTGAAAAGAAATCATTAGAAGATATTTTAAAGGAAATCAGCAAAGCTCCGGCGGCTATCCGTAACAATGGCGGAGGTCACTGGAACCACAGTTTCTTCTGGGAAATTATGGGACCTGGTAAAGGAGGTGAACCTAAGGGCGCGTTGGGTGATGCGATTAAAGCACAATTTGGCTCGTTCGATAAGTTCAAAGAAGAATTTGGCAAAGCAGCAACTACACGGTTCGGTTCTGGTTGGGCCTGGTTGGTAGCCAAAGGAGGTAAATTGTCAATTGGCTCAACACCAAATCAGGATAATCCTTTGATGGATGTATCTGACATAAAAGGCACTCCTTTATTAGGACTCGACGTTTGGGAACATGCCTATTATCTGCATTATCAGAACAAACGCCCCGATTATATCAAAGCATTCTGGCAGGTAGTTAACTGGGATAAGGTAGCCGAAAATTTCAAGAAAGCCTGATCATATATGCTCTGAGTGAAGTTCAGAGCAGTTCAAAAAATAAACCGGAGGAAATTTTCCTCCGGTTTATTTTTTTATTCTTTCGAGCTATTCGTACTGCAGTAGTTGCCAATTGCTTTGTAAGCTTGCTGGTACCCCAGCTCACCGGCCTTACTCATATCCATGCAACCGTCGTTTACGGCACCAAGGCTGTTTTTAAGAATCCCTCTGAGATAATAAGCTTCTGCATAATCTGAGCGCAGTTTTATTGAACTGTTAAAATCCATAACTGCTCCCATTTGATCGCCGGTTGAAGAGCGAGTAATGGCTCTTGCATAATATGCATTCGAGTAAGTGGGATTAAGTTCTATGGCGCTTGTAAAGTCAACAATAGCCGATTTTTTGTCTCCTATAGCTGACTTGTTAATTCCCCTGATATAATACGCTTCTGCACGCTCGCTGGTAAGCGGCTCAATTTTGACACGTTCTTTCACTTCGTCTCTTAGGCCATCCAGAATTTCGCGCGTAATTTTTCCGGTATATGTAATCTTCTTTGGATCACCCACATACAGGTTTTTCAACTCTATTGCCTTTGTCAGGTCAGCGATGGCACCGCGCTGGTCATTCAATTTACCCTTGGAAAACCCTCTGCCATAATAGGCTTCGTAGCTTTCAGGGTTTAGTTCAATTGTTTTATCGAAATCAAAAATAGCTCCTTTGAAGTCTTCCACTTTATTTTTTGCAAATCCGCGTTTGTTGTAAAGTGTCGCATCTTCAGGACTCAGCTCTATAGATTTGGTGAGATCGGCTATGGAACCCTGGTAATCACCTAGTTCCAGCTTGGCCAAACCACGTCCAACATAAGCACCAGCTCTTTTAGGACTAAGTTCAATCACTCTTGTGAAGTCGGCAAGACTTCCTGCGTATTCGTGTAAATCCTGTTTACAGCTTCCTCTTGCATACAGTGTTGGCAAGTCATCGGGCTGCAGGGACAAGGCGTGGTCCAAATCGCTGAGTGCGTTGCGATGGTTTAATATTTTTGCATAACTCACGCCACGATTGTAATAAGATTTGGCATCTTCGGGATCAAGTTCAATGCCTTTTGAATAATCCATAATCGCCGCACGGTGATCTTCCAAAATACTTTTACTGACACCGCGGCTTTGGTAATACAAACCTACCTTCGCATCGAAATCAATTGCATTGTTGTAATCGGCAATGGCTCCTCTGTGGTCTTTTAGGTTGGCTTTGGCCAGTCCGCGGTTAAAAAAACTCGGTGCGTGCTGCGGATTCATGGTAATCACCGTAGAATAAGACTGAACAGCGCCGGGGAAATCGCCCTTGCCCGCCTTGGCATTTCCGTCATCAAAAAATTCAGCAGCAGAACGTTGAGCAATAATTGGGGTGGATAAGCTGGCAAAAACGAGCAGGAGGGTTGAGAAAATTGAGCTTTTCATGAAGGTTATACGTTTCCTTAAATTTGATTGAGTGAATTATTAGTAAAAGTATCTAAAATCTCTTTTCCCATCAAAAACTAAAAGGCTTTGTTGCTGTTTAAAGTCTTAGAGTTTTTATTTTATCCATACTTTTACACTTCTAGTACGGAAAACCTTATAAAAGATTCAAGTTATGGCAGCAGCAGGGAAGAAAATTCTGGTTCCGGTATTGGCAATTGTGGCGGTACTGGCAGTATATTTTGTATTCATTCGTAAAGATAACATGCAGGATGAGAGTGCTCTGCCTGTTGAGAATGATTCAATTTACCTTTCAGGATTGAGCAACGCAGCCGGTGAGCAATCTGCAATGGAAGAGGATAAGGTTGTTTTTCTTAATGTGTGGGCTACCTGGTGTGGACCATGTAACATGGAAATGCCGGGAATACAGAAATTGTATGATAAATATAAAGACAACAAAAAGGTCGCGTTCTACATTGTTTCGGACGAAGATTTTTCCATTGTAAGTCCTTTTATTGAACGTAAAGGATATCAGTTGCCATTTTACCGGTTCGCGGGCAGCTATCCTGCCTCACTGGATGGAAACGCTATTCCGCGTACCTACATCATATCGAAGGGCAAAGTACTGGCACAGGAGGTGGGTGCATCGCAATGGGATCGTCCTGAAATCATTGAACTGATTGATAAACATATAGCCGAAATCTGATTCGGTCCGAAATGTCAATAAATGAAAAATGCCACAGCTTTTGCCGTGGCATTTTTCATTTATACCTCTCCGAAGATTATTCTACGATGAAAGTTCCTTTCATCAATGCGTAGTGACCAGGGAAGCTGCAGATATACGTATATGTTCCTTTTTTAGGAGCAGTGAAAGTGATTGTATCGCTTTCGCCACCACCTACTAGTTTTGTGTGAGCAATGATGCTCGCAGCTTCTGATTTAGGAATATATTCTGTTTCACGGGCAGCAGCAGCTTTTGAACCGAAAGAAGCTACATCAGTACCTGCTTTAAGCAATACAAAGTTGTGTCCCATAGCAGCTTTAGCAAGCTTACCTGAGTGAGTCAAAGTAAGTTTTACTTTTTGGCCAGCTTTCACTTTAATCTCTTTAAGGTCAAACTGCATAGCATCGCTACCTTTGATAACGATGGCTTTTTCTTGCTTTGCATCACTAACCTCAACTTTAGAAGCTGCGTTAACAGTTGTTGCAGATGCACCAAAAGCGATAACAGAAGCAAGAAACAATACGCTAAAACTGATCCTTTTCATATTTGAATAATAGTAAACTTGTTAATTTGAATTACTGGTGCAATTTAACAGA
>DASYHR010001131.1:0-1519 GCA_035998385.1 Dyadobacter sp.
CACGCAGGATTAAATAACCTGTGGGCAGCATTAAAATGCTCTTTTCTTGTTACGTAAATCATAAAACTTTCTTCTCTCTTGATAATAGGCTACAAAATTACAGCTTGTATCCGTAGTTTTGCAGTTAAACAGCCGGATAACTAAAAAAAATCCTATTTACACCAGAAATTTAGAGTAGATAGCTAAAAACCAGTACTCTTATCCGGCATTCTTTTACCGATTCAAACAACTAATTGACTATGATAATCGTAACAGGTGCAGCCGGATTCATTGGCAGCGGATTGATCAGCCAACTTAATGCGGAAGGTTTCACAAGCATCATTGCCGTAGACGACTTCTCGAAAATCGAAAAAGCTGCAAATCTGGAAGGAAAGACTATTAAAGAAAAGGTAGAGCGCAGCGAACTGTTCTCCTGGATAGATCAGAATAACCGTGACGTTGAATTCATTTTCCACATCGGAGCCAGAACGGACACCACGGAATTTGATAAACAGATTTTTGATGAACTGAACGTCAACTACTCCAAGGAAATCTGGAACAGATGTGTAGAATACCAGATTCCGCTCGTTTATGCCTCGTCAGCCGCTACTTATGGATTGGGTGAATTGGGTTATGATGACAATGAAGAAATTATCTCACAGCTCAAGCCATTAAATCCTTACGGCGACTCAAAAAACGAATTTGACATATGGGCGTTGGCACAGGAAAAAAAGCCGTTGTTTTGGGCTGGTCTGAAATTCTTCAACGTATACGGACCGAACGAATACCATAAAGCACGTATGGCATCGGTCATTATGCATGCCTACAACCAGATCAAAGCAACAGATAAAATGAAGCTTTTCAGATCGCACAATCCCGACTACCGTGACGGAGAACAAATGCGTGATTTCATCTATGTGAAAGATCTGATCGACGTATGTATTTTCCTGATGCACCACAGAAAAAATTCAGGGATTTACAATCTGGGTAGCGGACAAGCACGTACTTTCAAAGACCTTGTCGAAAATACATTTAAGGCGATGGACAAAATGCCAGATATCTCGTTTATTGACACGCCGATTGATATTCGCGATAAATACCAGTACTTCACAGAAGCCAATATGAACAAGCTTCGTTCGATTGGCTACGAGAAACCTTTTCACACTCTGGAAGAAGGAGTTGAAGATTATGTGAAAAATTATCTTTCGTCAGGAGCTTATTTATAATAATTTTAAGCTGCCTGGTCCCCACAAACTTATGATTTACGTCATAAATTTGTGGGCTTTTTTATGTATTTTTGGCCCTCTTAATAAACTCAATCCCAATTCTGTGTGTTACATAGTCTCAGGATATAGCGTGATAATAATACTACTATGAGCAAAGAAGATGAATTGTTGGAAGAAATCACCAGTTCAGAATACAAATATGGCTTTGTAACTGATATTGAAGCAGATGAAGCTCCTCCGGGGCTTGATGAAGGCATCGTTCGATTTATATCGGCCAAAAAGAATGAGCCTGAGTGGATGCTGGAGTGGCGGTT
>DASYHR010001135.1:0-2376 GCA_035998385.1 Dyadobacter sp.
AAATCGGTGGACTGCTGTACGATGGAGAATTTACCCTCATCTATTTTGGAAATATCCAGAATATCATTGAGAATGTTCAGCAGGGATGCAGAAGATTGAGTAAGCATCTCCAGCAGATTACGCTGCGAAAAGTCAAGCTCAGTTGCCTCCAGTACATTGGCAATACCAATAATGCCGTTGAGTGGCGTTCTTATCTCATGGCTCATATTGGCCAAAAATGACTCTTTGGTTTTCCTGGCCTTTTCCGCTGCCTGCTGTGCTTCTATCAGCTCTTTTTCATGGGCCTTGCGGATACCAATATCATGCAGGTTGACGAATAAAAGTCTGTTTTTGTACATCAGACGCAACTCCAGCCAGACCGGTTGCCGCAACATTCCTACGAATCGATCTTCAATAACAATGGTGTTACCCTCCGTATAAGATCGCTTCAACAACACATCCTGCAGATTTGAAGACCTTGGCTCAACCAGCAGATCCAACATGGACGTGTTGACCAGATTTGCTGGCGAATGCCCCAAAATGGTTTGTACAGAAGGATTTATTGATTTGATCTTTCCGGTTTCCGGTTCTATGGTGGCAATAATATCCGGTGAATTGATGACAACCGTTGCATAGTTTTCCAGCAAACGATTCTTATCTCTTACCTCCCTCTGACTTCTGGATAGTCTGATGAGCGCATCCACTTTCGCATTTGTAATGTACGGATCGAGTGGCTTATACAGATAATCTACCGCACCCGATTTCAATCCGCGAACGGCATAAGTCGTTTCTTTTGAAATCGCGGTAACAAATATGATTAGTATTTCTTTGGTTTTTGGATTAGAGGCCAGCGTTTCCGCGAATTCAAACCCATCCATTCCAGGCATCTGAACATCCACCAATGCTACTGCAATATCATTGTCCCACACGATTCTAAGTGCCTCGTTGGGAGAGGTGGTTTCATATATCGCAATATCATCCCTGTCGAGAATCGCCCTCAATGACAGAAGGTTTTCTTCACGATCATCCAGAAGTAATATTTTTGTTTTATCCATTTATCTAGATTTGGAATTGCAGACAATCCCTTTGTTTGAATCAATATAAAAGTTACCTACACCCGTTTTAAACTATTCGCTGGTAGATATTGAGTGGCTCACTCACCACTCTGAAATAATCCTGTAAACCTGAGTCCCGCAGTGTTTCCCGCTTTCCTAAACAGAGAAACCCCAAAATAGCCAGGCTATCATACAATTTTCTGAATATCTTTTTTCGCTGTTCGAGGGTGAAATAAATCAGTACATTCCGGCAACTGATGAACTGAAACTCATTGAAAATGCCGTCGCCGGTAAGGTCATGGCTGGAAAAAGTAATGTGTTTTCGGATTTCGGGGTCTATCACAGCTTTGCCATAGGAAACATGGTAATAATCTGACAGAGAGGTTTTACCGCCAGCCTGCAAATAATTCTCAGAAAAATTGCGCATAGCCGAAACGTAATAAGCCCCATCCCTGGCAATTCCAAGAACCTTCTGATTGATATCCGTTGCATAGATTATGCTCCGATCTTTGAGATTGCATTCTTTCAGCATGATAGCCAGCGAGAATGCTTCCTCTCCTGATGCACATCCGGCAATCCAGAAACGCAATTCCCTGTAGGATTCCAGGTAACCGAATACTTCGGTTTTCAAGGCATGAAAGAAATCCGGATCCCGGAACATCTCAGTGTAATTTACCGTAAGATCCTGAGCAAAACCAAATGCTTCACCACTTCCCTGTCCGATGTAACGTTTCAGTTCTTCCAGGCTTATCGCATGTTTATACAGATAAGATTCAGTACGCCGCAACAGCGAGGGCCGGCTATATCCTGAAAAGTCAAAACCAGAGCTCTCACGAATACGCACAATTAAGTCCTCCAAAACCGAATTATTCAGTGTCGTCATATTAAGAAGCATGAATCCAGACTTTGATCAGCGATAATAGCTTATCGACATCCACTGGCTTGGATATATAATCATTAGCACCCGCCTCCATACACTCTTCCCTATCTCCACGCATGGCTTTTGCTGTCACAGCTATAATGGGCAAATCGGCCCATTTTGGCTCTTTTCTGATTTGTTTGGTCGCTTCAATTCCGTCCATTTCAGGCATCATCACATCCATAAGAACCAGTGAAATATCATCGGCTTCATCCAGTTTTTCGATAGCCTCGCGGCCGTTTGAGGCAATCACGACCGTAAATCCCGCCTCTTCCAGCACTACACTCAGCGCGAAAATATTCCGCATGTCGTCATCTGCGAGTAATATTTTTTCTCCTACAGAAAGTACCGGCGTAACGGACGGAACATTGGCAGTCTCCTTTTCAAAGACCGGAATTGCTATTGGTTCCGGTTTGATCTGTT
>DASYHR010001137.1:0-6983 GCA_035998385.1 Dyadobacter sp.
CCGGTCCATATATCGCTATAGGCATCACCCGGCGACCATTTGTGCTTGTAGGGCTCCGGTTTGGTCGACAAAGCTTTTGGCATAAACCCAATTTCCATCAACGGCTTGATTCCCATATTCACCCAGGTGTCTACGATTTTATCAACCGTTTTCCAGTCGTATACGGGCTTACCATCTTTGTCTTCAGTATAGGCATTTGTAGATCCCCATTTCAAAGCCATGGGTGAACCTTCATTGGTGTTCAAAAGATTGTGAGCCCTGATATATACCGGACTCTGACTCAGCTTCACCAGATCGCCCATCAGCTTTTTACTCTCAGGCAGATAAGTGTAATTTCCTTCGTCATATCCAACATAAGCCCACATCGGCTGCATCTTGCCTACTTTTTTATCAAGATCAACAGTGATGGTTTGAGCGGTCGTGTCGGCGGCCTTTACATAAACTGGATTTTCAATTGTCTCAGCAAATGAATTGGAAAACATACACAGCCCGATTAGCGCGGCAGCTGACTTAGGAATCAGTTTTTCATGCATCATTATTCTATTTTTTACTAAACATTTAACTCGTCATTTTCACAATTCAATTTTTACAACCGGCGAGAAAATCATTTCATTAACGCCCGAGGTTTTCACACCAATTCTTGCAAAAACATACTCCCTTGCAGCCAAAGCAGCCGACAAGCTGGCATCAATTTTCAACGGAGCTGTCAGCGATGTAATGTTAGCTGCCTGGATCTCCACCTTTTGCCGGTTATTAATATTATCCAGCACAGCTGTTGTTCCGATATATAACCCGACAAACTGCAGAGCCCTGCTTTCTTCAATTTTCGCCAGATTAAAGGTGGATGTGAGTTTACCAGCTTCATTCGTTACTGCTTCGTTGCTGATTACATAATACGGCTTCACCGGAACATCTACTGTGGTATTGCCATTAACATTTACAACAATCGAATCGCGCGACACCACCCAGGGACCATTTCCGCCTACGAACGAGAGCCTGTAACTGCCGTCGAACACGGAAGCAGAGAAACTCCCGTCCTGATTGACATACACCGGAATTTTGGTGCGTAATGGAAAACCCGGCTGCCACAATTCCAGCTGAACGCCGTTGCTTCTTAGCCCGACAGCCTGATTGTCATACATAACTGTCCCGGTCAATGTGGAAGCCGGCGGTGCGTAATTATCTTTCTCGCACGACGATAGCGCGATCAAAATCAAAAAACAGATACTTTTATAAATCGCCTTCATAGCATTCATTTTTGAAGATTAATGGAATGGATTTCGGATGATCTTCGGATTATTGTTAATCACAGTCTGCGCTATTTCCGAATAGTAGTTTCCGTCCCGGAAGTGGCGTGGACGTGTATTTCTTGACGAGCGGAATTTGTCGAACACATATTTGCCATGGTTAGGATGTCCGGGACGAATGATGCGGTAAGGAAACAAAGCATAGATATTTGCATCCGGATTTCCGGTTGTACCATCCCACAATTCGTGCGCTATTCTCCATCTTCTCAAGTCCCATACACGGTGATCTTCAAAAGCCAGTTCCACCTTGCGCTCATTGCGGATGCGTTGGATCGTCAACGCATTCAGACTATTTTCGCCAAAGCCAGCGCGTTGTCTGATTCGGTTGATATAGGTCAGTGCTTCGGCAGTTTCACCTGTTTCAAAAGCTGCTTCACCTGCATTGAGATAAATCTCTCCCAAACGAAACTGCACCCACCAGATGTCACTGCGAACCGCGCTTGTGGCTGCTCCCGGCGCACTATCCAGGTATTTGCGCATGTAAAACCCTGTAGACGAAACATAGTTTTCATTGTGCAACGGACCGTCCGCGCCGGTCAGCACACCGCCATCGGTATACTGCGAGTTCAATCCGCCTTCCTGCCGATCGTATTTATTGGCAGTCGCATTCCAAACATATACGCCTGCCTGCATTTGCAAAGGCTGACCGGCAAATGACGATCCCGGATAGATGATCGTTCCGGAAAGACGAGCGTCTTTGTTCGCGAAAATGTCAGATGCTTTGTCATAAAAAACCCAGTTGGTTTGTCCCACGGCAGTATTACTTCCGGTTCCTACACCTTTCAGCGTGCCATTCGATCCGTCGAGATATTCGAAGGATTCCACCAGATTCAACGAGGGTGATAATGCTGAAGAACCACTCACATTTTCAACGTCTTTACGAAGTCCACGCGGAATATTCTCCAGCGTAAACAAATGACGTCGCCCCTGACCTACGGCATAATCGATCGCCTGAATTACTTCGCGGTTATTGGTTTTGGAAGTCAGTGTTTCGTAGAAGTTCTGGCCCGGGTCCGGGTTATTTTCAAAAAGCTGATATGCGCCGCTTTTGATGATTTCCTCCGAAGCAGCCAGTGAAGATGCATAGAAATAAGCTGCTCTGGAAGCCGGAATTCCGATGATGTTGCCTGGCAATGAGATCGGCGCTGCCATAAGATTATTGTACTTCGCCAAAGATCCTGCATACAGCATCGCGCGACTTTTCAGTGCCAGTGCAGTATATCGGTTGGCTCTGGTTTTACTCTCTCCATTTCCTATATCAGTCAGAATCGCATTTAGCTCAGATTCGATGAAAAGATAAACCTCCTCCTCTGTATTGCGTGGCTGTTGCAAATAGGAAGGATCACCTTCAAAATTGTAAATCATCTGTTTGGTGATGATCGGTACGCCGCCCATTCTTTTAACCAACTCAAAATAATTGAAGGCGCGCAGGTAGCGAAGTTCAGCCACAAACTGCGTTTTGATTTGCTCGGTCATTTTGGGCGAACTGGCAGCCTGAATATTGTCAATAGCCAGATTGATATCCCGTATCAGATCGTAGTTCCAAAGCGCCCATCTGTTAAACGGATAATCGATGAGACTGTTACGAAATTCGTAATCGAAGTTACTTACGCCCGACCACATGGCTTCGTCGTAGGATGCATAGTCTTTCCAGCCACAATAGCCGCCGGCAGAACCACAACCGTAAGGTCCTTCAAAATCGGTATGACGCGGCAGTCGGCTATAAAAGTCGGCCAGGGTGCTGAGAATGAGTTGCGGATTGGTCCACAATTGTTCATCGGTCAGCAGGTGTTCCGGTTCTCGTTCCAGCCAGTCTTTATTACAACTGAAACTGGTGGTGAGTAACACCAAAATAAGTACGGATTTAAAGAATGATTTCATCTGTTTGTTAGTCATCAGTTTTAACATCCACGATCAGAATGTGAGGTTGAAACCTACATTGATAATTTTTTGTGAAGGATAACGTAAGCCGGATTCCATGGCCAGCTCAGGATCCAGTTCTATATGCGACAGATTATCGAATGTGAATGGATTCGTTGCGCTCACATATACCCTCGCCGCCTTCATTTTAGCTTTTTCTGCGATTTTGGGTGGAATGGCATAGCCCAGTTCAATCCTTCTGACACGTACATAAGTTACGTTTGTGCGCCAGTAATCGCTGTTTCGGTAATTGGAATGGCTCGAATTCTCGCGTATTGCAGGGTATTTTCCCGGAATCCATTCACTATTGTTATCATAAACATCAGCGCGGTGCCAGCGGTCTTTCAGCATCCATTCCGGAGAATTATGTCCACCCTGAAATGGGAAACGCATCTCCAGATTCTGATTAAAAGAGTACATAGAGCCACCGGCAAAATCAACGGAGAGTGAGAAATTTTTGTAACCAAAACTGCTCGTTAAACCGAAACCCAGAATCGGATTGTCATAGAGTGCATAACCAATCGGTCGCTGATCCAGATCATTGATAATGCCATCACCATTTTCATCTTTGTAAATGAGGTCACCTGGTAGCATTGTCGTATTGCCTTGTCCGTCGTTGTTGATTTGATAATTTTCAATTTCTGACATCGACTGAAACTGGCCGATTACCTGATACCCGAAATTGACACCCGACCACCGGTTCTCCGTCGCATTGCGATACTCATCCCAGGAGTTTCCGAATCTGGGTTTGTAGCGATCCAGAATTTTCCGACGGGAGAGCGTGGCATTCACGCCCACAGAGTATGTAAAATCTCCCTTTTTACCACTGTAGGTTATTATCCCTTCAACACCCCTATTGGCCTCTGATTCCAGATTTTCAGCTGGTAGCGCATATCCCACCTCGCTCGGTAAAAGCACATCATAACGCGATGCAGGTAAACCCGATAATCTTCTTTCAAAGATGTCAAACTGGGCAGCTATTTTATTGTCAAACAGCGATAGATCAATCCCTATGTTTTTGGAAGTGCTCGTTACCCAGCTCAGGTTCGTTACAGGCAAACCTCGTGGCCTCGCTCCTACAATCACCTGACCGTCCAGCAAATATTCACTGCTTCCATAAGTCGCACCACCCAGGTAGCCCCATGGAGATACCCCTTCTTCCCTGCCCGCTTGCCCCCACGATGCACGTAACTTCAGGTCAGTAAGGAAGCTGAGCTTATCCTGCATAAATTTCTCCTCCGAAATACGCCATCCTGCTGATATACCCGGAAACAATCCCCAACGTTTTTGCGGCGCGTACAGGTAGGAGCCATCATAGCGTCCCAGAAGCTCAAGCAGGTATTTACCCTTGTAATCGTAATTTAGTTTACCAATTACTGAAGCACGTGCATTGGTTGTCCATGTTGTGGTAACGTCATTGACATCAACGAAGTTGATCAGATTATTGTCATTGATCGGCGGGACAGACTGCACCGTTGTATACGTGTCGTCATTATCCGAGCGTTCGTAGGCCATTACGGCAGAGAAATAATGATCTTTGAAAGAGTTGTCGTAACTCAGCTGCATCTGCACGAATCTGTCCTGCACTTCCCGGCGATTACGGTTACGTAGCGGACTTTCAAAACCACCATACACTTCATAAGTATCTGTGGTAGCGTTGTACCGGTAGGCATCATAGCTATACCGCTGACGGTCAAACTTATTTGTCTTGTAAGAATGTGAATAGGTCGCTCTTGCTTTCAAACGAAATGGAAATGCATATTCTGCAAAGAAGTTTCCGGTTGCGTTGTTCCAGACGTCCTTCTGCCAGCCAGCTATTTCTTTGGTATAGGTTGACGGTAGCCTGGTGAGGTACCGGACGTTGCCATTAATGTAATTTGGATTACTGTTGGCATACGGATTATCCATCGGCCAGGAGCTGTTCGCGCCAAGGAACGCATTCCATATAGGATCCTCGCGACCGGGAATCGCCACATTGTCACGATTTTCAATACGATAGCTGAGCTGCGCACCTACCGTAAAACCTTTCGCAATTGTAGTCTGCAGATTCGACTGTAGATTGGTACGATTGAAGCCATGTCCTTTCATCACGAAATCCTGGTTGACGTGCCCTGCCGAGAAGTAATAAGTTGTTTTCTCCGATCCTCCCGAAACACTCGCATTGAGGCTATACTGAGCAGCATTGGGATTGTTGACCACATAATCGTATTGGTTAAAACTCTGGTAACCAGGCTCAGTGCCTAATCTCCATTTTTCAAGTTCAGCCGCAGGCATAGTTACCGGCAGTCCCCGGTTTTGCTGAGATTCAGCTCTCGTCAAATGAAAGAGATACGCATCCGCAGGCGTTTCAAACGGAAACCGTGTCAGATTTTGCCAGCCATAATAACCGTTGATATTGATCTGGGGCGTCTGATTTCTACCACGTTTGGTAGTTACCAATACCACTCCATTGGCAGCCCGAAACCCATATACCGAAGCCGAGGCATCTTTTAAGATAGATATGTTTTCAATGTCATTGACGTTCAAATTGTTGAATTGCCCGCTGGTTTGCGGAATGCCGTCGATGATAAAAAGCGGCTCTCCCATGTTTCTGATCTGTAACACTGCTGGTGAACCCGGCCGGGCGTCTCCCTCGTAACTGTTTGTAGATCTGGTGGTAATCCCCTGCATTTTCCCTACCAGCGCATCGGCAGTGGTTGTAGCGGCTGTCTGCGTGAGTTTGTCAGAAGTAATCGCACTAACCGCCCCTGTTACAGAAGCTCTTCGTTGCGTTCCATAGCCTACCACGACTACTTCATCCAACGCTTTGTCGTCATATTTCAATTCCACGTCCAGCACACTTTGCGAGCCCAATACCACTTCCTGAGTCACGTAACCCACGAACGAAAACACCAGTTTTTCTCCGACAGTGGCATTGATGGTATATTTACCGTTTTGATCCGATACGGCATTGGTGCCGCTCGTTTTTGCCTGAATATTTACGCCGGGCATTGCTGTTTTATCGCCGACATCCCGAACTGTGCCCGTAAGCTCCTGCACCTGCTGGGCCAGCAAAGGGTGCGGACAATAAAATAGTAACCCCAACAGCAGAATGAATGCTGCAGGAAGATGATAGTAAATCTGCTTTTTCATGCAAATAGACGTTTACAATGGGTTTAAACCAAAAATTTCAAGCGATAGAGAATCTTATCACTGTCTCAGAATCTTGTTAAAAGGCAGTAGAAAGCTCACCGACTGCATAGACGGCAATCGGAAAATAGGAATGTGTGATGATGGATTAAGATGCTCCATGCATTAAACCATGCAAGGATTCAGCCATCGATGACACTAAAATTTGACAAATATGGATACCTCCAGCTATTCATAAATACCTGGACAATATTAATGAGACAAGCGTAACAATTTGATTTTAAATTAATTTAGCACACTTTCTTCATGATCATAACGAGGTTAGATGAGGGCAACAGCATCCCTTACCCTGACTACCGGAAAGCCGGATATCAGGAGCTCCTGCGGGTTTTATGTAACGTCAGAATTTAAAGATCTGAACACGTGATACTCGTACTGATCCTGTCGCACAGGTCAGTCAACGGCACTGACTAATCAGCTGAATCGGAAATAACAATATCAGAACAGCGCTTATAACAAGGCGCTGCAGGTTTGAAGTGTGTGTGTAAACGTATACGACTATACGAAGA
Organism: Dyadobacter sp.; assembly: GCA_035998385.1. Classification (GTDB taxonomy): domain Bacteria; phylum Bacteroidota; class Bacteroidia; order Cytophagales; family Spirosomataceae; genus Dyadobacter. The sequence continues at coordinate 6,926 of DASYHR010001137.1, forward strand.
TGTCGAGATACCGGACCTCCTCAGACACCGGCATGATTCCATGTTTTTGAAGACAGTT
>DASYHR010001138.1:0-6194 GCA_035998385.1 Dyadobacter sp.
GAAATTCAAAAAGCATAACAGCGGTATGAACCTGGGTTATACACAGCGTATTCAGCGGCCGGGCATTTACCAGCTCAATCCATTTGTCGACAAATCCAATCCGAACTTCGAGCGTACCGGAAATCCAAATTTGCGTCCGGCCCTGGTTCATGATTTTCAGCTTGGCTACAACCGGTCCAACAAAGGATCTTTCAATTTCAGCGTGGGAGGCATTTTTTTCACGGATCTGATTTTTCAGGTTTCGGTATATGATCCTGTTACAAGTATCAACCGGATTAGTTTCGACAATACCGGCACAGCCCGACTTTTAATGGCTAATCTGAGCTGGAATTATCCTTTTACCAAGCGCTGGAACATGAATGCAAATGCAAGAGTGGCACATGGAAAAGTAAACGGAACGGTGAATGCGAAACCCGTCACGAACCGGGGCGTCATGGCCCAGGTGAATGTATCCAGCGGATATAGGTTTGAGAAAAACTGGCGTGTAAATGCAAATGTAAATTACACCGGACCGAGTATCAATTTGCAGGGAAGCAACAATATGTATGTATTCAGCTCAGTCAGCGTGAGTAAGGATTTGGTGAAGGACAAACTTTCTTTGTCTGCGTCGGTAAATAACCCTTTTACCAGATTTCGCCAGAACTACCGCTATACCTCCGGACCGGATTTTGAGCAAACTGATTACCGGAGAGAATATTTCAGATCATTCAACGTCAGCGCCAATTATAAATTTGGTAAACTGAAAGACGCCATCAAGAAAAACAAACGCGGGATTAGAAATGATGATGTGCAAAATTAGACTCATCAAAACCTGTTTCTCCGCGGAAGCAGCCGTGCTTACTTAAATCACATAAATAAGTATCTTTGCATTTATTAAAGGCTAAATCCCTTTCAAAATGCAACAAACACTACAATTTGTTCTGGCGCCCGAGATCGCGCTGGACGAAGAAAATTTCCTTCGTTTCATCATTAAAAAACTGAACCTGCGCGAAGGAGACAATCCTGTTATCCGCAGAACGAGGCAGTCCATTGACGCCCGCAGCAAACAGGTGAAAGTCAATATACAGGCGGAAGTTTATGTGAATGAAACACCTCCTTCACTCATTAGTTTATCCACCGACTACCCTGATGTAAGTCAACGTCCACAAGCTATTGTGGTAGGATGTGGCCCGGCCGGTATGTTTGCGGCACTTCGGTTGATTGAGCTGGGCATTAAACCCGTTTTATTCGAACGAGGAAAAGACGTCCGGACGAGACGTCGCGATTTGGCTGCTATAAATAAGGAACATATTGTCAACCCTGAATCCAACTACTGCTTTGGTGAAGGCGGAGCCGGAACCTATTCAGACGGAAAATTATACACAAGATCCAACAAACGCGGAGATATTCGCAGGGTGCTTGAAATCTTCGTTGGGCATGGTGCGAGTGAGCAAATCCTGATTGACACCCACCCGCATATTGGTACAAACAAGCTGCCTCTGGTAGTGGCAGCCATGCGTGAAAGCATTTTGAAAGCCGGAGGCGAAATCCATTTTGACACCAAAGTAACAGACCTGATTGTTGACCAGAATAATCTGAAAGGCGTCGTAACGGACAACAAAACAGAACATATCGGAATCGGTGTAATACTGGCAACCGGCCACTCTGCAAGAGACATTTACGAATTATTAGATAAGAAAAAGATACTGATCGAGAATAAGTCTTTCGCCATGGGAGTTCGTATTGAACATCCGCAACGTGTGATTGACCAGATACAATACCATTGCGAGACAGACCGCGGCCCATATCTGCCCGCTGCCTCCTACAGCTTGGTAACCCAAACCAGATACAATGGCGTTCAGCGGGGCGTATTTTCGTTTTGTATGTGCCCTGGCGGATTTATCGTTCCGGCCGCAACGGCTCCGGGCGAATTGGTTGTAAACGGAATGTCTCCTTCCCGCCGCGACTCCCCTTTTGCAAATTCCGGTATCGTTGTAGCAGTAGAGCCTGCCGATATCGAACCTTACAAAGAATTCGGCGCACTAGCCGGACTTGAATTTCAAAAAGAGATAGAAAAGAAAGCTTGTGAGCTCGCCGGGGCGAACCAAACTGCTCCTGCACAACTGGTAACGGATTTTGTAAGAATGAAGAACTCAGGACAACTGAGAGAAACATCTTACCAGCCAGGTCTACACGCTGTGGATCTCTACGATATATTGCCCGATAACATTGCTTTGCCTTTAAGAAGCGGACTGTCAGATTTCGGTAGAAAAATGAGGGGTTACCTGTCCGATGAAGCGCAGCTGATCGGTGTGGAGAGCCGTACTTCGTCACCTGTTCGTATTCCGAGAGAGCGGGAGTCTTGCGAACATCCTGTTGTCAAAGGCCTTTTCCCTTGTGGCGAGGGTGCGGGTTATGCGGGTGGTATTATGTCTGCAGCTATGGATGGAGAAAGATGTGCAGAACAACTTGTGAGGCTGTGTACGAGCGCCTGAAGCAGGAAAACCTGCTGGTGATTTCACTGAAAGTATCAACAAAACTTCAACCAATGATACCTTTAATATCAGTCTAAAATGTAGTATATTTGCATTTAGCAGTGTAAATTATAACTTGAAAGATAATGAGACGGCGTACAGGCAGGCGCTATGACGAGGAAAATTCATTGTATCACCTTTAAAGGAAACCATTTATGGCGTCAGCAGGAGCATTTTCTTTATTCACCACACAACTGGTTAATAATCTGAAATATCCGCTGCCCGGTGAGTCTGCTCACCAGGTAATGCAGGCGACGTCCAAGATGAGGCTGAGTTTTAAACCTAACCTGCGCACGCGGAAAAGCGCTGTTTTGATATTGTTTTATCCCTACCAGGGAGAAATTTATTTTCCGCTGATCCTTCGTCCGGCTTATGATGGCGTACACTCAGGACAAGTCGCATTTCCGGGAGGCCGGTATGAACTCTCTGATGAAAACCTGATCCGAACCGCGTTACGGGAGGCACAGGAAGAAGTCGGGCTCCGGCTTACGGACGTTAGTATTCTGGGGTGTTTGACCGAACTTTTCATTCCGCCCAGTAACTTTTATGTATTGCCTGTGATTGCGTCCATGCCCTATCGCCCCGACTACTTTCCCGATCCAAGGGAAGTGGAAGATGTGTTTGAGGTGAAGCTGTCAGAAATAACGGATGAAAGCATTGTAGGAGCCAGTAATTTACAGATTCGCGGCGAGCAGGTTCATGCTCCACACTATGATGTACACGGCTATAAAATATGGGGTGCCACAGCGATGATGATCAGTGAACTTCTGGCCGTCATTAACCGCACCGATGAAGGCGTTTCAAAGTAGAAATAACCGCTTTATTTGCTATATTAGCGGTATTAATGCGTATTATCTTAACGGAGTGCAACCAACTGATCCACCTTTGCCAATCCGTTGAATCTTCTGCAAAGCCGGCAAGAAACTGAATTATAATTTAAGAATTAAACCCTGTTTGTTCCTTATTTATGGACGAAAACGGACCTGCACCAGAAGCAGAAGACAGCGAACTTCATGAAAAATTGCCCATCTCGGGTTTATACGAAAGTTGGTTTCTCGATTATGCATCCTATGTAATTCTGGAACGTGCCGTTCCTGCCATTGAAGACGGACTTAAGCCCGTTCAAAGGCGTATTATGCATGCATTGAACGAAATGGACGACGGCCGCTTCAACAAAGTAGCCAACGTAGTAGGATCTTCCATGCAATACCACCCGCACGGAGATGCTTCCATCTACGATGCTATTGTTAACATCGGACAAAAGGAGCTGCTATTTGATACCCAGGGAAACTGGGGGGATATTCGTACCGGTGACGGTGCTGCTGCCGGTCGTTACATTGAAGTAAGATTATCGAAATTTTCGAAGGAAATTGTTTTCAATGACAATACTACCGAATGGCAGCTTTCCTATGACGGTAGAAAACGCGAACCTGTTACACTGCCTGTCAAGTTCCCACTTTTACTATCACTAGGCGTTGAAGGGATTGCGGTCGGGCTTTCTACCAAAATCCTTCCCCACAATTTCTGTGAGCTGATTGAGGCTTCCATCGGAATTTTGCAGGGGAAAGAAGTGACCATATATCCTGACTTCCTTACAGGCGGGCATATCGATATTTCCAATTATAACGATGGGCATCGAGGCGGAAAAGTGCGGGTTCGTGCAAAGATCGAAGAAGAGGATAAGAAGATGCTTGTCATCAAAGATATTCCTTTCGGAACTACCACTTCTTCCTTGATTGATTCCATTGTCAAAGCAAATGACGGCGGGAAGATCAAGATCAAAAAAGTAGTGGATAATACTGCTGCGGATGTTGAAATACAGGTTCATCTGGCTCCGGGTGTTTCTCCGGACATTACCATGGATGCCCTTTATGCATTTACGGAATGTGAAGTATCCATCTCTCCGAACGCCTGTATTATCATTGCCGATAAGCCGCATTTTGTTGGTGTAACTGAAATACTGAAATACAATACCCAGCAGACAGTACATTTATTACAGCGTGAGCTGGAAATTAAGCGGCTCGCGTTGCTTGAGAAAATCCTGTATGGTTCTCTGGAAAAAATATTCATTGAAAATCGTATCTACCGCGATATTGAGGAGTGCGAAACTTTCGAAGCCGTAATACGGACTATTGATAAAGGTCTTGAACCTTACAAGCCTCAGTTCTATAGAGAAATCACCGATGAGGATATTATTGAACTGACGGAAATCCGTATCAAACGTATCTCCAAATACGATGGTTACAAAGCGGACGAACTCATGCGCAAATGGCAGGAAGAGCTCGCTGAAACCGAGGATAATCTTGCCAATATCACACGTTTTGCCATCGATTATTTCCGTGACTTGCTGAAGAAATACGGCAAAGGACGTGAGAGAAGAACGGAAATACGTGCATTCAATCAGATCTCTGCCAATATCGTAGCAGCTAATAACCAGAAACTATATGTGAATCGGGCAGAGGGTTTTGTAGGGTATGGCCTGAAAAAGGATGAGTATGTAATGGACTGCTCGGATATCGACGACATTATCGTATTCAAAGCTGACGGGAAATGTGTTGTAGTGAAAGCGCAGGACAAAATATTTGTCGGCAAGGACATTATTCACTGTGCCGTATTTGTCAAAAATGATGAACGTAAGGTATACAACCTGATTTACGTGGATGGGAAAACTGGTGTGTCTTACATCAAGCGTTTCCAGATTACTGCCGTTACCCGCGACAGGGAATATGACCTGACCCAAGGTACGCCAAAATCTAAAATCACTTATTTCACAGCCAATGACAATGGCGAAGCTGAAATTATTACGGTGAATCTGCAGGCTCAGAGTAAAGCCAAAGTGAAGCAATTTGACTTCAATTTTGCCGATCTGCTGATCAAAAACCGTAGTGCGATGGGTAATATCCTTACCAAATATCCGGTTCGGAAACTCACCCTGAAACAAGCCGGCCGCTCCACGTTAGGAGGCGTTGATATGTGGTTTGATCCGATTATTGGTCGGCTGAACAGGGATGAACGGGGTGAGTATCTGGGTAATTTCGGATCATCGGACAATATATTGGTTGTTTACAAAGACGGTACGTACGAGCTCACCAACTTCGATCTCACTAATCACTACGTAACCAACGACGTTGTATTGGTGAAGAAGTTTGATCCGAAAATGATCATCACGGCAGTTTATTATGACGGCGGCCAGAAGCTCCATTTTATCAAACGTTTTAATATTGAAACTACCTCACTTGATAAGAAATTCCTGTTTGTCAGTGACGCTAAAAATACCAAGCTTTTGCTCGCCAGCTCAGACAAACATCCGAGACTGGAAGTGCTACCGTTGAAACCGGTGGACGGAGACAAGACCGGAAAAGAATATCTGATCAGCGAAATGGTGGATGTACGTGGCTGGAAAGCGATGGGAACCAAGCTACCTCAAGATAAGTTCAGGGATATACGCTGGCTCGAATCCCTTCCGGATACAGCTGAAGAAGAAGCTCAGCCCGAAATAGCAGTCGTACCAGATGAAGACGCGGAAACTGATGAAACTGAAACAATAGAATCAACTGCGGACGATACTCCTGAGAAAGCTGAAACAAGCAATGAGGCTTTACCGGAGGAGGCTACCCAGGCAAGTGACAGTGAGGCAGATTCTGTTGAAGAAGCAAAGCCTGCAAAGGCAAAAAGAGAGTC
>DASYHR010001145.1:0-5338 GCA_035998385.1 Dyadobacter sp.
CAGCGACTTTTCGTCTTCACCTGAATCATTGCCGTCCGTATCGAAATGTGTAATGAAACCGCCGTTTTCCTTGTCTACACAGCGATTTTCCCAAAAAGGTAACAATTCATTGGTTAAGTGGTGGTGTGCTTCATCACGCCAGGTTTTTAGTTGCTCAGAAATCATGAGGATATGGAATAGTCTGTTTGTTAAATATTCAGCTTTTTCTTGTACTGAATAAAGAGCGTGAAAGGCTATTCCTAATGATGGGTTTAGCCATAAGACCAGACTGAAATGTGCGCGGAGTTAATCCGGGCGTTGCGATTGCTTTTTAATAATATTTATCCATTCCGGCAATGCCCGCAACTTGTTTGTTTTGTTCACATTGTAAAATGAATGTATTGAGTCGTTTTTCGAAAAGCGCTATGTCTTTTCTGGCGGCTTCTATAGAAGCGACTTTCATACGTTTGTACGGCTCGGGAAACGACCGGAAATTTTTCCAGGCGGTTGGGTTATTTTGAATTGATTTCAAAATATCAGCCGCATAGGTGAAGGGAGTATTGGCAACTTCCTCCAATGCGCCTGCGAATTTTGGATGTGCCAAACCCTGGGAAAGAATCAATTGAATACGTTCAATATTGAGCTGAGAAAACCCCGCTTTACTCCGGCGCGGGCTCATGCGCTGCGCGGTGTAATTTTCATCAAGGGTTTTAAGTGTACTGTCTATCCAGTTGAAACACAAAGCTTCTTCAACCATGTCGTTATAATCCATGGATTTATACTTTTTGGATATGGCCACCCAGACTTCTTTCGAGGTTTCAAAGTGATCCTGCAACCACTTACGCCACTCTGACCTGTCTTTGGGATAAATAACCTCCGTAATCTGAATACCCGCCATGGTTTGGTGTCGATATAGATTTTGATTCAGAAGCAAACGGATTCAGATTAATACTGTTCTCTATTGCGGTTTCAAATCCAAAACTCGTAATTCGCGTATCATTATTATCAGATCCGTATGAGCAATTCCGAAATCGTAGAAATATTTGAACTGGCTACCAAACTGCTGGAGCTGCACGGGGCGGATCCTAACAGGATCAAAACATACGGTGTGGCAGCTTTCTATCTTGACAAATACAAAGACGGAGAATTGCAGTTGATGAGTCAGGAGGAGCTTACCAAGCTACAGGGAGTAGGGAAAAGTACGGCCGGGAAAATCACTGAAATTGTACGTACCGGTACATTTCCTGAACTCGACGAGCTCCTGAACAACACACCTCCGGGGGTGATGGAAATGTTTAATATCAAGGGGATTGGCCCGAAAAAGATTGCTACACTTTGGAAAGAGCTGGGCATTGATAATCTGCATGAGCTTGAACTGGCTTGTTTGAATGGCACTGTAGCCAAGGTGAAAGGCTTTGGTGGTAGCACGCAACAGAAAATCCTGGATTCGCTGGCCTTTATTAAAGTGCAGGCGGGTAAGCTCAGAATGGATAAGGCGGAGTTGGTTGCAGAGAAAATAACTGAGGCTTTAAAACAAAGTTTCCCGGAAGTAGAAGTTGCAGGGGACATTCGGCGCCGCTCAGAGATTGTCGATACAGTTAAAATTTTGGTAAAAACGGATTCTGCAGTGCATTTGCAGGGTGCGCTCAAAAATATTGAATGGTTGCTCCAGGATGAGAAAAATTCTTCCCCGTTTATCTGGAAAGGCAAGGTTCAGGATGTAGCTGTTCAGGTTGAAATTATTGCTGTAAAACCCGAGCGGATGGTCAATGAATTGTTTCTTGAATCTGCCGGACAGGACCACCTGGGCTATCCCACGGCCGCGGGCAGCACCATCTGGAAACATGCATATTTCGGTGCCGTTGATACCGAGGAAGCGATTTACCGAAGCGCGGAACTTCCATATATCGTGCCGGAAATGAGGGAAGGAGCAGGGGAGTTTGCCTGGGTTCAAAACCATACTTTTGATCAGTTGATCACCTGGGATGATTTGAAAGGAATTTTGCATAACCACAGCACATATTCCGATGGGCAGGATACGCTGGAACAAATGGCATTGTATTGCCGCGAACTGGGTTTTCAATATTTAGGTATTGCAGATCACTCTCAAACTGCCACTTATGCGCAAGGATTAAAAGTAGAAGATGTCATGCGCCAGCATGAAGAGATTGCACGGCTTAATGCGCGATTTGCCACTGAAAATCCTGAGAGTCCTTTCAAAATTCTGAAAGGGATTGAGTCGGATATATTGGGTGATGGCTCACTCGACTACCCGCAGGAGGTATTGGCAAGCTTCGATTATATTGTTGCGTCCGTTCACAGCAATCTGAGTATGACGATTGAAAAAGCCACCAGCAGGTTAATCAAAGCCATTGAAAATCCATATACGACCATTTTGGGTCATCCCACCGGTCGATTGTTGCTTTCCCGTGAGGGGTATCCAATTGACCACAAAGCAGTAATCGATGCCTGTGCAGACAATCGTGTTGTGATGGAGATCAACGCCTCACCATGGCGACTGGATCTGGATTGGCGCTGGATCGACTATTGCCTGGAAAAAGGAGTGATGCTTAGTATTAATCCTGATGCGCATGCGCGGGAGGGCTATCTGGATATGCACTACGGCGTTGCGGTTGCCCGAAAAGGGGGGCTTACCAAAGACATGACATTTAATGCACTTTCACTCAAAGAAATAGAGGAGTATCTGGGAAAGAGGTTGGGAAGATAGAAGTAAAAAATGGGAGGGAACGGGCTACTTAATGTCCCGTTCTTTTGTTTTTACGTCAGTACGCTGTTTGAGCACAGCCATCACACTGTTGAAAAATGGTTCTGCAATAATGCTTGGTTTGATATCCCAGCCACGGTCAAAGTTGACGATGCACGAGCCTATAAAGCTGCCGGTTCTTTCCATCATTTCGGGATCCCAAATGGAAAGCTTGGAAATACGTCCTTTTTCGATCGTAATCTTAGCAGGGATTTTCAGGATCAAAGCTGAAAAACGATACTTATCAACCTCTCCCGAAACCCAAAAAGCGCCTTTTATATTTTCCGCGGGAATTGATTCCTTGATTTTAGCTACAATTTCATTGGCTGGGGGAGCCACAAATTCTACTTTTTGCTTCGACAAATATTCGTCAATTGCCCTGTTCACATGCTCAACAGGATCTAACCCGTCGAACTCGCTAAGTTCGTTCAGTTTTTTGCTTTGTGTTACCGTTAAGCTCACACTTTTCCTAAGTCTCTTTTGCTGTATCACATTTATCCATATTGAGCCAATTTCAAAAATACACAGCTTAAAAAGGTATAGAAAGTTTACCCGGAGATTTATGCAGGCAAAAACTAAATTTGGATTTATTCTTAGTACAGATACAAAATAAGGATATTGGAAAGGTAATGTAAGGTTGTGTAAATAACTGATATATAGTAATTTGTAATTGTGTTTAGGTGTAGTCTAAATTAGAACAATACTATTTTGCCTTTGGGGGGATTTGAGTTGATAATGCAAAAAGTCGTGACTCACTTCGGATTGCCTGCGGTTATTTTTTGAGCTTATCGCGCCTTTCGTAATAGCGTTGTACAAAAGCAATCCAGTCCTTCTCCTTTGCCGCAATTCTTACATCCGGCTCAAAACCGACATTATCAATACGGAAATCCTTGACCCAGCCATTGCGCCCCCATGGAGTGGCCAGGCTGTAAATGCCGTCACAAATTCTGAAATCCTGGTCACTTCCGTAGTCCATTACGCCGTGTGAGTTTTGTCCGAAAACTGTCACCTTTGTACTTTGTTTTCCCTCAAAAATGTAAAACTCTGTAGCACTTCCGCAGCCTTTGTCAATCAGAAAGGCTATGTGTTTCGGGTAATGGGCCGGACTTACGTCCATTTCACGGATAAGGTCTCCTGAGTCTTTCACCATTTCTCCGGGATTTGCTTTCATCGCATTCAGTAATTTTAACGACCGTAAATAATAAAGATCCGTTGTATCCTTTGCTGATTTCAATTCACGTTCTTTTTGTCGGATGTGTTCTTCACTGCTGCGGTAGTCCCATGCCGGATATACCATAGGATTTGTATAAATGAGCCGTGCCATTTCATCCGAGGTGGCCGTATTGCCACCACCATTGCCGCGCAGGTCTACAATCATATAAGGTGTTTTGGCCAAAATATCTGCATTTGCGATGAGCATACTATCCAGCTGGCCTACTTCACGCTGGTCGAAGACCGCCAGTTTAGCATAGACAAAATCTTTATTTAGCTGTTTAAAAGCAACCAAATCTGTCCTGTTTTTATTGGCCTCCATATTGGAGATGATATTTTGAGCGCCGCCCATCCAGTGGATGAACACATGACTATCTTTAAAAAAGGATGTGTATGATTTCAATAGTGTGATACACGTTTTGGAATCGGGGTTACTATGGGCTTTCTTTCTGAGGTCGGAAACCAGCTTGTCATACACGGGCCGTGTCTGCGGAGTGACTTTATCGTCGAAGCCGGCATAAATACGTGATACTTTATCGATTGTTTCTTCCAGCGCTTGCGAGCAGCCACAATCACCGGATTTGGAAGATTGCGACCATGCATTCAAAAAACTTATATTGAACAGAGCCATTAAAAGAGTAAAAGCAAAGAGATTTTTCATTTTCATGGATTAGGATATATAATTGGTTGTAGATTTTTATGGTTCACCTTCATTGATCCTATAAACAGGTTATTGTTTTACGAATAAAGATGATGTCAAACACGCTCAGATGTGTAATTATAGAGGATGAGACTCTGGCACAGGAACTGCTTGAAAAATACGTCAGGCGTGTTGCTTCTCTGGAACTTGTTGGAATTTTTGATGATGCCATTGATGCTTTCGATCAGCTTCCATCTCTGCATCCGGATGTTATTTTTCTGGATATCAATATGCCCGAAATGACAGGCATTGAATTCATGAGAGCGTATCCTGCACCGCATCCGGCTGTTATTATCACAACTGCTAATCCCGCTTATGCAATTGATGGTTTTGAGCTTGGTGTAACAGACTACCTTTTGAAACCAGTTACGTTTGAGCGTTTTCTTAAAGCAGTAGGAAGAGTTCGCGAGAGAAATGTGACAGGGGCCGTTCAAGTCGTCACAAATCCTGTTAGACAAGAGGGTAACACACCTGATTTTGTATATTTCAAAACTGATAAAAAGCTGGAACAGGTTCATTTTGATCAGATTGTTTATGCCGAAGCTCTTGGAGATTATGTCAAGGTGTTTCTTTCAGACAAATTCATAATCACATTGCTAACCATGAAAAAGCTGGCCGAGACACTTCCCGAAGACCGCTTTCTAAGGGTTCACCGCTCGTGTATCGTGCAGTTGCGTCATATC
>DASYHR010000274.1:0-6836 GCA_035998385.1 Dyadobacter sp.
GAATTTCGTGCGCTTTTCCGTCCACCCATTTCTTTTGCATGACCGTATTGAATTCGATTTCCTCCCATATGGTACGTCCCACTGGCTTTGAATCGTTGTCAATCATCATCGCATCCGAAAAAACTGCATCTTTTTCAGGATGTGCATTCAGATAAGCGAGTTGCTTTTCCACTTTATCCTCCCGCCATTTATCGTCCTGATCACAAAGAAAAATTATTTCTCCCTGACAAAGATTCAGACACTTTTCAAAGTTTTTGGTAGAACCCAGATTCCTGATATTGGAATGAATAGCTATTGGAAAGGAGCTCGTAGCCGCGAATGACTTTATGACCTCTATGGTATTATCCGTCGATCCATCGTCACATACAACCAGCTCACCTACCGGAATCGTCTGATTAGCAATGCTCTCCAACTGCTGGGGTAAGTATTTCGCCCCGTTGTAAGTGCACATAGCTACTGAAATCATAATGTGTATATAGAATTTTAATTTGCCAAAAACACGCGCAAGTTAACAGGTGTGAGGGCGTTTGCACAAATATTGAGCATCCTTTTATTAACTGGTAGCTCAACAGATACCATATACAGACGAAGATTAGTGCCGAAAATTATTTATCGAGCACAATTTTTTATGTCATGAAAACTCCTGATAGCATCCCGATCCGGACAGCGGGAAGGATTTATCAGGATAACTGAATACTTTTACCTGAAACAATCTGATGTAAATAGATCGTCTGCAACAAACCAATTAATCTGATTATGGCTTTACCCGATCAGCTAAAAAAGGCAATTATTCAAATGCCTGCTAAAGAGAAAGACAAACTGCTGATCCGGCTGATTACCAAGGATAAAACGCTTACCGACAAGCTTCATTTCGAATTACTGGAGAATTCGGCAACTATTTCTGAACGTAGGGAAGAAATTACGAATCGCATTACGAGAACTTCAAAATTCAACCAGAATACGCCTGGCTGGGTGTTGATGGACATGCGCGAGCTGAGCGGAGAAATCAGTTACCACGTCAAGGTTACGAAAGACAAAGCAGGCGCTATTGAATTAAATCTGTTTCTGATGAATACTTTTCTGGAATCTTACCAGAGCATTCTAAAAACCTATTCTTCCAAGGCAGACACTTGTGCGCTGTACCTCGCTAAAAAAGCGCAAACAATCCTCAACGGACTTAATAAACTGGATGAGGATTATCGGTTCGATTATATACGGGATACCAACAGAATGCTGGGGTATATTCATCAGCTTTGCTCGAAAATGTACGCGCGGCAAATGGAAATCCCCGAAACCTGGGAATAACTACAAACAACCGAACCCAAAATGGCGACGACAGCATTATTAATTATTGACGCGCAGTATGATTTCTGCAATCCGAAGGGTGCACTATTTGTTCCCGGCGCAGAGAACGATGTTGAAAATATAGCCCGATTGATTGCCATGGAAGGCGAAAAACTGGATGCCATTTTTGTTACGCTGGATACGCACCAGGTGATCGATATTGCTCATCCGTTATTTTGGGAAGACCGGAATGGAAATACTATTGCTCCTTTCACACTCATTTCAAGTAAAGCGGTGGAGGAAGGTCGATGGATTCCCCGTTATGACAGAGAATATGTTTTGACCTACCTGAAAAAGCTGGAGGAAGAAGGTGAATTTCAACATTTTATATGGCCGGAGCATTGTTTGATCGGATCCAAAGGCGCTGCGCTGGACGATACAATTCTGGATGCCTTGCTGGCCTGGACACACCGCACAAGGCGGGATTATACTGCCATTTCCAAAGGAATCAATCCACTTACGGAACATTTCGGCGTGTTCAAGGCGCAGGTGCCTATTGAATCCGCACCCGAAACTTTTCAGAATACCGCATTTTTATCTAAACTGGAAAACTTTGACCAGGTTTTGATTGCCGGAGAAGCGCGTTCTCACTGCGTAGCTACAAGTATCCGTCAAATCGTGCAACTCGCTCCTGCGCTGATTCAGAAAGTGACTGTACTTACGGATTGTATATCGGATGTCACAAACTGGGGTCACCTGGCAGATCCGATTTTTGAAGACGCAGCTCTGAAAGGGATGGCTTTCAAAACTTCCACAGAAGTGATCCGGGGAGGATTGTAGTCACAATACTGAATAAATTTTAGTTCGAAATGATTACTGCACTTATTCTTCGTCCCTTGGCATACTTTCTTGTAAGATACTTGCCTGGGGCGATTTAATGCTTGCGAGGCAGAACATCCGCCAGAAAATTCAAGTCAGTATACGGTTGGTCAGGCAAAACTAAAAACGCAAATTTTAGGTTTAAACTATGACCGGGACATTATATTAACACCACCCGCTTATTACCGATTTTTATGATCCAATTACCAGTGCCGCGGATTGAAGCTGCTCAGTTTGATGACCTTGATCCAAGACAATATATTCTTATCAAAGGAGCCAGGGTAAATAATCTTAAAAGTGTTGATGTTGCCATTCCCAGGAATAAACTGGTCGTGATCACCGGGCTATCCGGTTCCGGCAAATCATCTCTTGCCTTTGACACACTCTTTGCGGAAGGGCAAAGGATGTACGTTGAAAGCTTGAGCAGCTATGCGCGCCAATTTCTGGGACGTATGGAAAAACCGGAAGTAGAGTATATTAAAGGCATCTCTCCTGCTATCGCCATTGAGCAGAAAGTGAATACCCGGAACCCACGCTCAACCGTGGGAACCTCAACTGAGATATATGACTATCTGAAATTGCTTTTTGCACGTATAGGACATACCTATTCACCCGTATCCGGTGAACTCGTACGGAAGGATTCTGTGACAGACGTGGTAAATTTCATTCTTTCTCATGAAGAAGGAAAGCGTGTTCTTATTCTGGCTCCGCTCCTGATTCGGGAAGGGCGTACGCAGAAAGAAGAGCTATCCATCCTTCTTTCCAAAGGATATAACCGGATCATGATCGATGACGAGGTTGCCAATATTGAGGATGTCATTGAAAATGATGAATCATATAGTCAGGCAGGAAACCAGATTTTTATCGTCATAGACCGCGCAGCTGTAAAACATGATGATGAAGATACCCAATACCGCCTTTCAGATTCCGTACAAACGTCGTTTTTTGAAGGAGAAGGAGTGTGTATCGTACAAGTCGTAGATGGCGAAAACAGAATATTCTCTGACAAATTTGAGCTGGATGGCATCACCTTTGAAGAGCCAACAGTCAATTTGTTCAGCTTCAATAACCCTTATGGTGCCTGCAAACGCTGTGAAGGTTTTGGTAAAATTTTAGGTATTGATCCGGATCTGGTCATCCCTGATAAAAATCTTTCGGTATATGACGGTGCGATAGCGCCCTGGCGAACCGAAAAAATGAGTGAGTGGCAGGTTCCTCTGATCCGCAATGCTTCCAAATTTGATTTTCCTATACATCGCCCTTTTAAAGATCTTTCCCAGGAACAAAAGGATCTTTTATGGAATGGAAACCAATATTTTGAAGGTATCAACAGCTTTATTCATGAGCTGGAATCTCAAACACATAAAATTCAGTACAGAGTTATGCTGTCCCGATTCAGGGGACGGACTACCTGTCCCGACTGCCGGGGATCGCGCCTGCGTAAAGATGCGTCCTTTGTGAAAGTGGGAGGAGCATCCATTACTGATTTGGTACTAATGCCTCTTCAGGAAGTGCTTCAGTTCTTTACTAAGGTTGATATCAGCGAACACGACAGACTTATTGCGCGTCGTATTCTCACTGAAATTGAAACCCGGCTCGACTATATGAACAGGGTTGGTTTGGGATATCTGACATTGAACAGATTGACAAATACGCTGTCAGGAGGAGAATTTCAACGTATCAAACTCGCCACTTCTTTGGGAAGCGCACTTGTTGGCTCCATGTATATTCTGGACGAACCGAGCATCGGTCTTCACCCCAGGGATACACAACGGCTTGTGGGTGTTTTGGAATCGCTTAGGGATTTGGGAAATACGGTGATCGTTGTTGAGCATGAGGAGGAGGTAATGCATGCTGCAGACCAAATCATTGACATTGGTCCTGAAGCAGGTACAGGTGGCGGGCATGTCGTTTTTCAGGGCAGCTGGGATGATATCCGCGATTTGAAAAACGATTCTATTTCTTCCAAAGAATTGGAATCCTCCTCACATACGCTTCATTTTTTATTGGGGGAAGATACCATTCCTGTTCCTTCTGTACGCAGAAAGGCGCTCCATTTTCTGGATATCAAAGGTGCTCGTGAAAACAATCTGAAAGATGTAGACGCACGAATTCCACTCAATACACTCACTGTGGTAACAGGAGTAAGCGGATCAGGAAAATCAACCCTGATCAGAAAAATTCTGTATCCTGCCTTGATGCGTTTAAAAGGCGAATTCAGCGAAGACGTAGGCCGTTTCGACTCCCTTTCGGGCAGCACCGACCGCATCCTTGCTATTGAAATGATTGACCAGAACCCAATCGGAAAATCTTCCCGGTCGAACCCTGTTACCTATATAAAAGCCTACGATCATATCAGACAAATGATGTCTGACTTGCCTCTTTCCAAGTCACGGGGTTACAAACCTTCGCATTTTTCATTTAACGTGGACGGTGGCCGATGTGAAATTTGCCAGGGTGAAGGTCAGGTAAAAGTAGAAATGCAATTTATGGCCGATATATACCTTACCTGTGAAGGATGTAACGGGAAGCGCTTCAAACAAGAAATCCAGGAGGTTCAATACAAAGGAAAGGACGTAGCTGAAATTCTTGACATGACTGTTGACGAAGCGATCGCATTTTTCCGTGAATCAGAACCGAAACTGGCTGATAAACTTCTTCCGTTACAGGAAGTAGGGCTGGGCTATGTAGGGCTGGGACAATCGTCTAATACGCTATCCGGCGGGGAAGCCCAAAGAGTAAAGCTTGCTTCTTTCCTTGGAAAAGGCTCTGCCAATAAAGGGAAAACGCTTTTTATATTTGATGAGCCTACTACAGGTCTTCACTTTCATGATATCAAAAAGCTGCTGAAGGCCATCAATGCGTTGGTGGATCAGGGCGACAGTGTGATTATCATAGAACACAATATGGAGGTTATCAAATGTGCAGATTGGATACTTGATCTGGGGCCCGAAGGTGGAGAAGCGGGTGGGCATCTGACATTTTCAGGGACACCTGAAGAAATGATCAAACTCGAAGGCAACTATACGGCGGATTTCCTGAAAGAAAAGTTATAGGTGAGTGGTTTTTGCTGTGGATTGATAGTCTGCCTCATGGAATAGCATGTATTCCATAAGTATAGGACGATCTTTTTCGGCTTATCTGAAAATACAGACAGCCAAACTGGCAACCAAAACAAACCTCATTTTCTATGAAATTATTCAAAACCGAGCATGGAATCATATTGGAGAAAGGCGATGCTTATTATCGTCTTCATCAAACGGACTGGGACGAAACTGTAAACCGTGATGATTTGTATGACTGGCTCGAACTACAAATAGAAAGTTTATTACCTGTTACATTCTCAGAAGATCAGGAATTTCCAACAATACTGGCTCCGATCGGATCTCAGGAAGTATGGGCATCAGGAGTTACATATTACCGAAGCCGCACTGCCCGTATGGAGGAGTCTGAAAAAGCAGGAGGCGGAAGCTTTTACGATCGGGTATATGATGCAGAGCGCCCTGAGTTATTCTTTAAATCTACTGCCTGGCGTGTGGTTGGCAACCATGGCGACGTACGCATCCGGAAAGACTCGCAATGGGACGTGCCTGAGCCGGAGCTTACTTTGTTCGCTACTTCTTCCGGAACGTTGGTAGGTTATACAATTGGCAATGATATGAGCTCCCGCAGTATTGAAGGGGAGAACCCGCTATACCTTCCTCAGGCTAAGTCCTATACAGGAAGTGCAGCACTTGGTCCATGCCTTTATATACCGGAAGCACCACTTCCCGGAGATACAGTGATTGACATTTCTATTATCCGTGATGGTTCGGAGGCATTTAGCGGAGAAGTTACATTATCCCAAATGAAACGGACTCCGGATGAACTGCTGGGATATTTATACAGAGAAATGGCGTTCCCTCAGGGATCTTATCTGATGACAGGAACGGGTATCATTCCGCCTTCGGAATTTACGCTACAAAAAGGAGATGTAATACATATCAGTATCGAACCTATTGGCACACTTACCAATACTGTAGCTTGATAAAAACAGGTTTTTTGAATATATGGATGTGGTGGGCTGCTTTGCTCACCACATTTTTTATGCCGTAATTTGATACAGCTTCAAAGAAAAAGGCAGAACGATGGTTCTGCCTTTAAAGTTATATTGAAATACAGTATATCCCGCCTAATTGAAAGAGATCGAACTCAGAAAGGTAAATACAGCTGTCTTCACCAGTCCGACCAATTTTGAAACGACCGAGCTCTGTGTTTCTTCTTCGTCATCAGAAGTAAACAAAGAAGACGGCCCCTGCTCTACTATCCTCTGATTAAGCGTGACTACGCCGGATAACTTTTTGCTGATATGTTGCGTCAGCGATACTTCTGGTTTCGCTTTTACAGCCACTTTTACACGTGTAGCGAACTTTTCCGGCTTGCTTGCTTCCGTCTGTTCAGATACAGATGTTTTTTCTTTTCCTGCCTGTAGTTTTTTGTGTGCTACAAACATATTGTGTGAGTATCCTGTGGCTCCGGCCTGAAGGCTGAATAAAATTAATAGAGTGAAGAGTTTGATGGTTCTCATGGCTATGATTTTTATGTCTTTTAGAAAATTTCCCTATTCAAAGTCGATGTAACTAATTAACAATACAAATATATATGTTTTATCTGGTATCTTGCAATACATAGTA
>DASYHR010001147.1:0-2071 GCA_035998385.1 Dyadobacter sp.
TGTTCGGATTGGCTCGTTTCAGCCACGTACCGTAAGCGGCAGCAAATTTTACAACATCGATAGGAGTCAGCGCTTCGCCGGATTTCCCCCCCACTATTCCTCTGATCCCAGATATAGATTTAATTAACGTCACGATCTTGAATTCCTCTGTTTGTTTGGGCACAAAAATACTAAATTTCTGTACCCGTAACTTGTTTTTCACGAAACAAAAGTTTGTATTGATTAAATGGCTGCCCGCATACACGCAATAGCTCTGATACGTATATTAACATTTCGTGATTGTTGGGTGCTATACGTATTTAACCGACGGCAATCCGTCTTTGATAGGTTGATTGCCTATTTTCGCAAACAGCCCTAATCGTATATAACACCAGAGGCAACCGCAAGGCTGCCTCTGGTGTTATATACACAGTATTTTGTGCTTCTGTAATTAATTCATCCACTGGCTGGCCACTCGTGCTGTACCTTGGCCCATTGACTGAACTTTCTCTGTTTCAAGACCAAAATACATATCGAAAATAGCGGTGTCGATTTCGTTGTTAGCCATCTGAAATTTATCCAGATACTCGTGCAGACCCAATTTAAAAACGTCTTCAACTTCAGTAAACTCCAGTTCACTGCGCATTTTACTCAATGCTCTTTCTGCAGGTGCAGTATGCCCTCTTTCAGGAATAGCACCACGTATGGCATACAATGAAAGCTCGGCCTGACGCACGCTGTAGGCGATAGAGCGCGGAAAAAGCTTATCCAGGATCAGGAATGCGACAATGTTCATGGGAGTAAGCGCCCGATGCGTTTGTCTGTACATGTTATACGCACTCACGGATTTCAACACCGCAGTCCACATCATGAGGTCGAGCGTGGATCCGGAAGCACTTGTGTCCTGAGCCATTGTAAAATATTTTACATCCAAAAAACGCGAGCATTTATCAGCCCTTTCTATATGTCTTCCCAGGCGTCCAAAATGCCAGGCCTCATTTCTCGTGATTGAAGAATCCACGACTCCGTGAAATTGCTGACAACTTTTGCGTATATCTGTGAAATAGGATTGCATGTGATCCATATTTCTGAAATCGTCCGCCGCGGTGCCTTTTATCGTCAGATAAAACGTATTGATACTTTCCCACATCTCCTTCGAAATCGTCTCGCGGATCGTCCGGGCGTTCTCTCTGGCTTCATACAAACAGCTGATAATCGAGTTGGGATTTCTTTTGTCAAATGTCATAAAATGGATGACATCCTCTTTGGTAGGTTTCTCGTAATATTTGTAAAAAGTATAGTGATCAGCCGTTGCAATGAGCAAAGGTTCCCACTGTTCGTCCACATCTGGTGGTAAATCAAGCGCAAGATTAAAATTAACTCCAACGAAACGGGCATAATTCTCGACCCGTTCCATGTATCTGTTCATCCAGTAAATCGAATTGGCAACTCTACTCAGCATATGCGGCAAATATTGTGGTTTTGTAAAATGAAGTCAGAATAATTACATAGTGTATTTACTAAAATACCTAATAATATTTCGCAAATACAAACTACTACGAAAAATAATATATCTTCTTTGAAGAGTATTATTACACCAATATTATAATTTGAATCATAAAGAATCTCTGCTGAAAGGATAAATTTGGTAAATTAAGCCGTCATTAACAATAACCTCAAAAAGCCTGTGTCGAAAAGAGATTCGTTCATTGCAGCCATACAAAAATCCTACCAAACCACGCTGCCCGCTATCCACCTCGGATCGGCTCTTCTGGATGGAGAAATTATAACAGAAGCAAAGGTAAATCTACCCCTTCGCATGATGAACCGCCACGGACTTGTTGCCGGAGCAACAGGTTCAGGAAAAACCAGAACACTTCAGGTTCTGGCTGAGCAGCTTTCCGCAGCTGGTGTCCCGGTTTTTATGTCGGATATCAAAGGCGATTTATCCGGAATAGCCCAACCCGGAAAGTCGAACGCCGCAATAGAAGAACGTTCCCAAATATTAGGAACACCCTTTGAAGCGAAAGGTTATCCGGTAGAATTATACTCTTTGAGCGGACAAAAAGGTTCGCAGATGCGCGCCACGATT
>DASYHR010001159.1:0-5126 GCA_035998385.1 Dyadobacter sp.
ATTCCAACTTACACCAGGCGCTAACAATGGTTTAGGAATTCGCACGCCGCTTGAAGGAGATGCTGCTTATGTAGGAACAGAAATTCAGATTCTGGATAACGATGCGCCTATCTACAAGGACCTTAAGGAGTATCAGTATCACGGGTCTGCCTACGGAATTATTCCTGCAAAACGTGGATTTTTGAAACCTCTGGGGGAATGGAACTATGAGGAAGTACGCGTGCAGGGTTCACAAATAAGAGTTACGTTGAATGGGACAGTTATTATGGAAGGTGATCTGGCAGAGGCAAGTAAAAATGGCACTGCAGATAAGCGGGAACATCCCGGGCTGAGCCGAAGCAAAGGTCATCTCGGCTTCCTTGGACATGGGTCTCCACTGAAATTCAGAAATATTCGGATCAAAGACCTCACTGTGGTTTCAGCACCTGAACCTGAGGTGAAATCGAAAAAGAAAAGTAAGAAAAACAAATAGTAAATATCGGCCCGGTCAGCATTTCTGATCGGGCCGATATCTTTTCTGGCGTATGTTTCCATTTAAGTCTTAACGGGCATATTTTTTATGTGTTATCACTAGTATAAATTCATATCTCTGAAACTTTCATTGGTTTAATCATATACCGGCGATTCATGAAAAATAAGCAAATCATCTTATCCGCAGCATTGGCAACATTTTCAGTAGTGTATGCACAAGCTCAACATTCTCTAGAAAAGCTTTGGGAAACAGAAGCAAAACTTCCAATCCCGGAATCTGTTCTTTACAGTGCAAAAGATAAAATTTTGTATGTAGCTCAGATCGATGGTAAATCAGGAGAAAAAGACGGAAAGGGAGGGATTGCGAAGGTGAGTACGGATGGGAAAATCATCGCTCAGGATTGGGTAACCGGATTGGACGCGCCCAAAGGCATGGGCAAGATAGGTGATAAATTATATGTGGCTGACGTGACTGCCGTGGTGGAAATTGATGCCCGCAGCGGAAAAGTCATTAAAAAGCATGAAGTTGAAGGTGCCAAATTCTTGAATGACATTACAATTGATGCGAATGGAAATATCTATGTATCTGATTCAGATATGAAGAAGGTGCATCTGATTAAAGACGGTAAAATATCAACTTACTTCGATGATCTTACAAGGCCAAACGGACTACTTGCAGTAGGGTCTGATTTGCTCATTGCGGATAGCGGCACTTTGAAAAGATTAAGTGCGGACAAAAAGGTGACTGTGATTGCTGAAGGCATGGACAAGAGTACAGATGGTATTGAACAGGTAAAGCCAGGTGAGTATATCGTTTCCTGTTGGGCAGGGATGATTTACTATGTTACTGACAAGGGAGCCGAAAAACTTTTGGATACAAGTGCAGACAAAATCAACTCTGCGGATATTGCATATGACTCAGCTAAGAAAATTTTGTATGTTCCCACATTCATGAAGAACAGTGTTGTTGCTTATCAGTTAAAATAAATAAATTTATAACTTCAATTCATCTAAAAAAACAGGCAGTTCTATGGACATTTTTGTTGGGAGCCTTTCTTTTAAGTTAAAAGAAAGCGAGTTGCGTGAAGCTTTCGAAAAATTCGGCGAAGTAAGCTCCGCAAAAATCATTATTGACAAGATTACTCGTCAGAGTAAAGGGTTTGGGTTCGTAGAAATGCCTGATGAGACGCAGGCTCGTACTGCAATCAGTGAATTGAACGGAACAGAAATGTATGGCCGTCCTTTGGTTGTAAATGAATCAAAAGGAAAAGAATCGACTCCAAGATCATCGGATTCTGGTCGCTCTCGTGACGATGCTCCGCGTACTTTTAATAAAGACCGCTCTTCAGGCGGAGGTGGATACAGCGGTGGCGGTAGCAGTGGTGGTGGTTACGGTGGCCAGGGTGGTGGAAACAGCGGCTTTGGAGGAGGGAATAGTGGTTACGGAGGCAGAGGGAAATCTGACCAGAACAGAGGAGATCGTTTTAGCGGAAGAGATTCAGGAAGAGGCGGAGATTATAAAAGAGGTGGTGGAGGTTCTTCCAAAAGAGGTGAAGACAGAGACGAATGGTAGAATTACTACCTTAATAACTAAAACGGTCAGAGAGCTAAGCTTCCCTGACCGTTTTAGTTTGTGACTTATACCAAAAATTAAGCAGTTGCTTTTAATTTGTTGTCTTTAAAAAGGAATATAAACAGCACCAATACAACAGCTGCAATGCCAGCAGGAACCATCCAGATAGAGGTCCAGTCTTTCACACCATTGACGGTATACATATCTGCTACAACACCTGCGATCCATGAACCGATACCCATACCAATTCCGTGTGTTGCCAGGGTTATTAACCCCTGCGCAGATGAACGGTATTTTTCTCCCGCTTTGCTATCGGTGTAGATCTGACCGGTAACAAAGAAGAAATCGTAGCAAACACCGTGCAAGATAATCGCAATGTATAATAGCCATTCGCTTTGCAAATTTCCATAACCGAAAGCCATAAAACGAACGATCCATGCAATTAATCCTACGATCAGAATCCATTTTACGCCAAACCTGCGGAATGCAAACGGAATGAGTAACATAAATACAAATTCAGAAGCCTGACCCAGTGACATCTTATTCTCAACGTTTGTCATACCTGCGTCCGTAAGGGACGGATTGGCCATTGCATAATAAAATGACAATGGGATACAGATCAATAATGAAGAAAAGAAGAAAACAGCGAATGATCTGTCCTTGAATAGTTTGAAGGCATCAAGTCCTAAAATATCTGAAAATGATGTGCTGGTGCTTGGCTTAGGTGGTGTGTTTGGCAGGAAAAATGAATAAACCCCCAAAAGTGCAGATGCCACCATCGATAATTTGAAAATCGTTACGCTATCGCCAAAGCCATAATATCCTATGATGTTTGAAACCACGATCCACGCTACTGTACCCATTACACGAATAGGTGGAAAGTCCTTTTCAGAATCTCTTACGTGCTGCATGGCAATAGAGGTTGTAAGGGCCATGGTCGGAGCAAAAGAGATACAATAGGCAAGTATTACCCAGAAGAATGTGTCCGGGTCGGTAACACCGGTGATCACATAGAGTAAAGCTGCCCCAATAAGGCTGAACACTCCAAGTACTTTTTGTGCCGCAAAGTAGCGGTCTGCGATCATCCCGACAAAAAACGGTGCGATGATCATCGCAATAGAAAAGGCGGCATACGCATTCCCAACTTGTGTCCCGGTGGCGCTAAGGCTCGTGAACATGTACTTACTCATTTGGCCATACCATGCTCCCCATACAAAGTACAGGAGAAACATCATGCCCATCAATTGAAAACGCGTAGTATTCTTCATTATCAGGATATAGGTTAATTAAGGTCTAAATTTACTCTGGTTTACTAATGAATAAAATCCTCTTATTCATATCAGTACTTATTCCTCTATTTTTTAATTATTTTCTGCAATTCATTCAATTTAAGCAGCGCCTCAATAGGTGACAAAGTGTTTACATCCACCTGACTCATTTTTTCTTTCAATTCTTCCAGACTTTGGTCAGCCGGTTCGAATATGCTCAGCTGGAAGTTATTTTTGGGAATCTCTCGTACCTTTTTCTTTTGAGCCGTAGTAACGTGATCTTTTTCGAGATGCTGCATGATTTCGCTTGCCCTCAGTACGATTGGCTGAGGCATTCCGGCTATCTGTGCAACGTGAATACCGAAGCTATGGGCACTTCCCCCGGGTTTCAGTTTTCTGAGAAAAATAATTTTGTTGTCTACTTCCTTTACGGCTACATTGAAGTTTTTGATGCGCGGGAAATCTTCAGCCAGCTGGTTTAGTTCATGGTAATGCGTAGCAAACAGCGTTTTGGGACGAACGTCGGGCTGGCTGTGCAGGTATTCTGTGATGGCCCAGGCAATAGAAACGCCATCGTAAGTACTTGTACCCCGGCCGATTTCATCCATCAGAATAAGGCTTCGGTCACTCAGGTTATTAAGAATACTGGCGGTTTCTGTCATCTCCACCATAAATGTACTTTCCCCGCGACTTAAATTATCACTCGCGCCAACACGGGTGAATATTTTATCTACCAGTCCCAGATTTGCAGATTTAGCCGGTACATAAGAGCCCATTTGCGCCATAAGTACAATCAGCGCGGTTTGTCTGAGAAGGGCAGATTTACCGGCCATGTTGGGACCGGTTATGATAATAATTTGCTGTCTGTTGTTGTCAAGGTATACATCGTTGGGCACGTAGGTTTCTCCGAGAGGAAGTTGCTGCTCAATCACAGCATGACGTCCATCTTTGATATCCAGCTCTTTGCCATCCGATATAACCGGCTTTACATATTTGTGTTTTCTGGCAATGGTAGCAAATGAACCGAGTGCATCAAGCGTTGAAATAATCACCGCATTTTGCTGTATCGTGCCTACATACTCTGCCGCACTTTGAACAAGTTCACTGAAAATTCTGAATTCAATCGAAGAGATTTTATCTTCCGCATTCAGGATTTTCTCTTCATATTCTTTGAGCTCAGGAGTTATGTATCGCTCCGCATTTACCAATGTTTGTTTCCGGATCCAGTCTTCCGGTACTTTGTTCTGATGTGCATGTGTCACTTCCAGATAGTAGCCGAAAACTTTGTTGTATGCGATTTTGAGCGATCCTATTCCGGTTCTTTCAATTTCCCTGTTCTGAAGTTTCAAAAGGAAATCTTTTCCTTCATAAGAGATGGCGTGCAGCTCGTCGAGTTCGGCGTCCACGCCGGTTTTGATCATACGCCCCTGATTGGAAAGTATGGGTGCATCGTCCCTGAGTTTCGTTTCGATTTCTTCTACTAAAACACTGCAAGGGTTAAGTTGATCTGCATATTTATGTAAAATGGCACCCTCGCCAAACAGATCTTTTTTAGATCCTTTTTCCTTGGAAAGGAATGTGATCAGATCCTTAATCGGTGCGATTTGATTCAATGATTTTTTCAACTGACCCAGCTCTCTCGGGTTGATCCGCCTTACAGCGACCTTGGAAATGAGGCGTTCGAGATCTCCAATATGTTTCAGATGCTGGGTGATTGTTTCATGGAAATCTTCATTTTTAAGAAACTGTTCAACCGTATTTAGTCGCTCCTCAATCGGGTGTTTGTCTTTCAGTGGCAACACAACCCATTTACG
>DASYHR010001170.1:0-2115 GCA_035998385.1 Dyadobacter sp.
ACCTGGCTCTACCGGATTGCCAGTAATGAGGCGATCAACTTTCTCAATAAAAAACGGAAACGATTTTTCATTCCTATACATGATGTTGAGAATGAATTGAATGAAAAACTGGAGGCAGATCCCGAATTAAGCGGAGATGCCATACAGCTGAAATTACAGAAAGCTTTATTGAAACTGCCTGAAAAACAGCGACTCGTATTCAATTTAAAGTATTACGAAGATTTGCCTTATGAAGAAATTTCGGAGATTACAGGAACTTCTGTAGGGGCGCTCAAAGCATCCTATCACTGGGCGACAAAAAAAATTGAAGATTTTTTAAATGGCACGGATTAAACCATTGTCATTTTATTAAGTCAAACGAAGTGTTAATAAAGAAATTTAAAAAGTCATGGACAACAAACGCATACGGTTGGATGATTTGAAAAAGGAAACGCCTTTTTCTGTCCCGGATGGTTATTTTGACAAGTTACCTCAAATTATACAGTCGAGAATCCCATCGGAACCTGTTCGTAAGCCGGTTGTGGGGTGGTCGTGGCAACGTTCTGTAGCGTTGGTTTCTGCGATGTCCCTGATTGGTGTTCTCGTATATGTAACAGTTCCTGAACGGCAGGGAGCACTTGGACAAGCGCCATTGGCTGATATCAGCGAAGCTTCTATCATCAATTATCTGGAAGAGGAAAATATCAGTTACTATGATCTGAGCGAACATAAGGTGGTACAGCATGCCTTCGATAATGATACTACGATTCTGCATTATCTGGATGGCATGGATAGTGAGTTTATCCGTCAGCAAATCATTGAATCTACAGTCGGTGAAACAATTTGACCCTAACAGTGTAAGAAATATGAAATCAGGAATTTTGAAAAAACTTAGATACGGAATACTGCCTGTTCTTTTGGTTATCTTCTCCGTCAATGCCGCATCTGCGCAGCGCCGGTCAGAGGAGGAAATGCAAAAGATACAAGATGCGAAGGTGGCTATTATCACAAATCGTTTGAATCTGACCTCAGAGCAGTCAACCGGATTTTGGCCCATCTATAATGAGTATAGTCAGAAGCGTCGTGAAATTCACCGCGCTCAACGCAGAATTATCAACGAGAAGAAGGCCGAAGGCAAAGCTGACGAACAGGTTTTGAATAACCTGAAAGAAGTTCAGGAGCTGAAGCAGAAGGAGCTTGATCTTGAAAAGGAGTATCAGAACAGGTTTTTGAAAGTAATTACTGCAGGACAGGTCATTGAGCTTTACAAAGCTGAAAAAACATTTAACGACATGTTGCTGCAAAGGCTGAAGCAATAAGCGTATTCTAACCTGCAATCGACTTATTACTCTTAATCTGATCCCGCATTTGGAATTCATTTCTTTGCGGGATTTTTTATACGAAACATGCCCGAAGTTTAACCTACGGGCATGTTTCGTATTTTGAAAGTCAGTGACCTCAATGTCCTCCTACCGCGGCAACGTCTTTGATTCCTCTGGTTTCTACTTTGATATTCCTTTGAGGGGCGCGATGTAGCTTGAAATCCTGAATAATTTCCAGAACATCATAATCAATATGTATCGATTTGCTACCGTCTATGATCACAGTTGAGTTATCAGGCAGGTGATCCAGCGTGAACCCGATACTTCCTTTGTTTAGGAAGGTAACCTCCTCTGATAGCTGTAACGTAATGACCTCTCCATTGTGATGCGCCTCTTTTTTGTAATGGTAGGAATGGTTGTAGTTTTTTCTCAATATGAAATAAATAGCGACTACCATTCCAATCGCAATACCTTTGAGAAGATCGGTACTCAGAATCGCAATTACAGTCACCACAAACGGAATGAACTGGTCTTTGCCCAACTTGTACATACCCAGGTAAAGGGAGAATTTGGAAAGTTTGTAACCCACCATCAGCAATACTGCCGCAAGGCATGAGAGCGGAATATAGTTAAGGTATTTGGGTATAAAGATCGCCGATAGTAAAAGGATGGAGCCGTGTATGACAGACGCCATTTTGGATCTTGCACCGGATTCTATATTTGCCGAACTGCGGACAATGACCTGAGTAACCGGTAGTCCGCCTAGTAATCCCGAAGTCATATTACCCAGGCC
Source organism: Dyadobacter sp. (assembly GCA_035998385.1). Lineage (GTDB taxonomy): Bacteria > Bacteroidota > Bacteroidia > Cytophagales > Spirosomataceae > Dyadobacter. The sequence goes on from DASYHR010001170.1 coordinate 2,095, forward strand.
TTGCGCGATAAGCTCACGATT
>DASYHR010001173.1:0-3796 GCA_035998385.1 Dyadobacter sp.
AGATAAAAAAACGATTGCAAATATGCAGTTTGACCTGATCAGCCGCCATCCGTATCAGTTCACATCGGATGAAGTGCTATTTAAAATCTTCGCTGAGAAAAAAGACCTGACTGAAAGTGAACTGGAAGAAGCCAGAAAAGAATTTTTCAGCAAGGGACAAGCATGTCTTCGCGCGTCGCCGTTACCTAAGCAATATGGTTGGGGAATTCACCATGATCATGAAGGAAAAGTGGCTATGTACGGCGTGGGCACGGATAAATATGAAAACCTGAAAAATGACAGTGCTATCAAAACAGTGAAGGCCATGCGCTCATCAAAATCTAAATGATGGCATACTTTTGTATATAGTTATTTCAAACAACATTATGAAAATCATGAAATCGCTATTTTCAGTAGGAGTTGCAGCGATCCTCCTAACAAGCTGTAACAGTGAATCTAAAAAACAGGAAGCCGCACTGAATGCTAAGCAGGTTACCATCGATTCGATGCAGGCCGCACTCGCAAAACAAGCCGTTGTTGACTCTATGAATAACATTATGGCTCAGCGTGAACGTGAATTAGAAGCACAACTTGAGGAAAACAACAAACAAGTTGTTGCAAATAACAACAGCGCTCAGTCCGTGGCAGCAGCTCCGGCCAAAAAGAAATGGAACCACAAAGCAAAAGGTGCCGTAGTTGGTGCCGGCACAGGTGCAGTTACAGGAGCGATCATTAATAAGAACCGTGCAGAGGGCGCTCTTATTGGTAGTCTCATCGGAGCTGGTGTTGGTGTTGGTACAGGCGCAGTTGTCGATGCTCAGAAGAAAAAGAAAAACAACTAAGTTTTTGTTCGGATAAATATTGAAAAGGGATCTGCCATCGTGCAATCCCTTTTTTTGTTTTAAATCCAATCACTTGTTTCTTTTCATAGCGTTATCAGCATTGCTTTTCAAAACCTTTGCAAAATCCTCAGAAACCTGTTCAGGACGGAAACGTAACTTTGCGGGACTTTCTTTGAACAACACGGCATACCAAACCAGCCCGGCCAGATAACATCCTGCTTCATTTGCATGATTGGCGTCAAAATCCAGTTTCTGACTGTTATTATATTTATAACCTACATGTAAAGAATTTTTTTGGTCTGGCAAATTGGGATAAACAGCGTTAGATACATCAAATTTCAAATCTGGAGTGTAAGCAGCCTTGGGATTCGAGTTGACCAGCCAAAAAGCATCACCTACCGGGAACAATATTACTCCCAGATCCTTCGCAACTTTGTGGTAAGCCGCCCTTGACTTTTGCCACATCTCCACTGCACTGGAAGCAAATTTATTATCTGCAGTTTGAGTAAACTTTTTGGCATCTACCCTATAGGCCCAGGTTTGCTGCATGATAATTTTGGCATTGGGCTGAATAGATCTAGCCAGATCAACCAGTTTGCGGGCATAAGGCATAAAGGTCGTAGTGTCACCCGAATTCATTGAGTTTTGCTGGATCGTAATTACATCCCAACTCCCGGCTGACAATAATTCCCTTAATGATTTGCCATTGTATGCCTTTCCCTTTGGATCGTCCGGATTTTTTTCAGCTGCCTCTGCAATTTCCCAATGGCGTTGTAAAGAACAGCCACCCAGTTCAGCCCGTCCGATTTTCAGCGGATGCCTGCCTTCATCTGCCAACTGTGGCAAATACCTGGTTGCATTTTGCGAAAAACTGTTACCGATCAGAAATAACCTGAGAGAGTCATTCTTCACAGTTATGGCTTTTGCATGTTCGGAATTAAGTGTGAAAAATAGTAGAACAAGTCCGCCGAGTATCCGTATCATTTTTACTTATTTAAGTTTTAGTTATAAATGATTATTCAGTCTCCAACAAAAGCGTTGATTGCACAATTCTACGCAACATCAGAGCGGCTATATGAAAATCATTTAGTAGCATTGCAGCTCTATCAATTCTTAATACCATGAGAATACGGAAACATCAGGAAAGTGATCGTGCCGCTATCATTGAGCTTCTCAGACTTAATACACCGGAGTATTTTTCGCCCAATAAAGAAAAAGATCTTATCTACTACCTGCATGAGCATGCAGGTAACTACTTTGTTGCGGAGCAGGATGGCGTAATTCTGGGCTGCGCCGGATTTAATATTTCTCAGGACGGCAACAATGGCGGATTATCCTGGGACTTTGTGCACCCGGCTGGCCAGGGAACAGGCATAGGTTCGGCGCTCACACTTTATCGTTTGGAAGAAATCAGAAAAATTGAATCTGTTAAAGTTTTTAGTGTACGCACATCTCAGATGGCTTACCGCTTCTATGAAAAATTCGGATTGATTGTGAAGAACATTGTACCCGACTACTGGGACAAAGGGTATGACTTGTACGACATGGAAATTGATATCAACCTTGCGGGCCGTATGGATTAAAATGAAAAAAGCCGGGAATCTTTCGAAACCCGGCTAATATCATTTTCCTCTCAGATTACTTTACCTCTTCGTAGTCGACATACTCACCTCCCTGAAAGCGGGAATGATTGATATCCGGAGGTACATTATCAACACGTACACCAGCTTGTTTTGCACGTTGCTGTTGTGCTTTATATTGTCTTTCCTGCTCCTTCACCAGTTTACGACCAACCAATAGGTGAAATACAAATCTTCTGAATACCGGCACAAAAGCCAGCAGAAGCATAAATATAAAAAGGATATTAAGTATAATTTTCATCTTTCAATGGTTTATTGCTCTTTGTATAACGTAAACCTCGCACTAAATAGCACACGAATATATACAAATCCTGTCGAAAGACCCAATTCAAAGTTGAACGGGTGAAATCAGGGTTCAACGACTATTTCGTTACACCTCAACCGTACTTTTAGGCTCTTTATCAGCTACCTGGGCAATCGCCTTCGGTCGTAAAATTAAACGTAAAGATTGATCGTAGGTAACGTAACTCCACACCCAGTTAATGAGTGTTAATACTCTGTTTTTCACCCCTACAATGGACATCAAATGAACAAACATCCATGTAAGCCATGCGAAGAATCCCTGAAATTTCCAGAATGGCAGATCTACTACAGCTCTGTTCCGGCCAATCGTAGCCATTGACCCAAGATCCTTATATTTGAACGGAATCGCCTTTTTTCCATCCAGCACTCTCCAAACATTTCTGGCAAGTGCCTTACCCTGCTGCATGGCAGGTTGAGCCAATTGAGGATGTCCATTCTCCCATTGCCCTTCAGTCATAGAGGCAACATCACCCATTGCGAAGATATTTTCGTAACCCTCTACCCGGTTGTAATGATCAACTTTGATCCTGCCTCCGCGTACGATCACATCGGGATTCAATCCATTCAACGGGCTTGCCTTAATACCTGCAGCCCATACAAGGTTGTCAGCGCGTAGTTTGAGTCCCTGTTTGGTCGTGACATATTTACCGTCGAAGCCGGTAACGACTTGTCCGGTATGAACCACCACTCCCATTTCTTCCAAATACTTCCTCGACTTTTCCGAAGACTCTTTAGACATTGCACCCAAAAGTTTATCAGCACCTTCGAGCAAGTGAATCTGCATACCTGAAAAATCTATTTCGGGATAATCTTTTGGCAGAATGAACGAGCGCATTTCAGCTAAGGTACCTGATAACTCCACGCCGGTTGGCCCGCCTCCCACTACCACCACACTCATCAGCCCTTCACGTTCATCATCCGTAACGGCACAAAGCGCGTCTTCAAAATTCTGAAGAATCCGGTTTCTTAATCCAATCGCCTCAGAAACAGTCTTCATCGGTATAGCTCTCTCCTCAATCTCTTTCATCCCGA
>DASYHR010001178.1:0-4360 GCA_035998385.1 Dyadobacter sp.
TCAGACCTTCTTCCAAACCGCTGGAAACTGAATCAATAATCTCTGTACTACACCCCTTGGGAAAAATAGGGGGATGGCCGACTGCTTACTCAACTTCTCACGAAGCTTCTTCATATCCTCGCTCACTTTTACATCCACGATCTTTGCATATTGCTGGGTTGTTTTAAGATTTCTATGACCTAGCATTTTTGAAACACTTTCCATCGGTACTCCGTTGGTCAGTGTCACTGTGGTGGCAAAGGTGTGACGCGCCAGGTGAAATGTGATTGTCTTGTTGATTTTGCAGAGCACAGCGATCTCCTTCAAAAACGAATTCATCTTTTGATTCGACAGTACTGGTAGCAATTGTCCTTTGACTTCACATTGCGGATGTTTCGCATATCTTTTTAGAATAGACAGAGCCTGGGGTAGGAGCGGTATCCGTGATGGAGAGTCAGTTTTTTGTCTTTTGATCACAAGCCACTTCTCTCCGTCTACACCGGTCGTGATTTGAGCTCTGCTCATCTTGTAGACATCTATGTAGGCAAGACCCGTGTAGCAGCAAAAAACGAATATATCACGTACCTGACATAACCTGTCATGCTCAAATTTCTTTTTTACGACCCTGGCAAGCTCATCTGCTGTGAGCGCTGATCTGTCCACCTCTCTTCTGCTCATTTTAAAAGCATGGAAAGGATCTCTTTGAAGCCAGCCATTCTTCACGCAGATGATCACAATCTTTTTGAAAGTAGCCAGGTATTTCATAGTCGTGTTGTGACTGACGTTTCGGACGCTTTTAAGCCAATATTCAAAATCGGCGATGAATTCGTAGTTGAGCTTGAAGATGTCCAAATCTTCTGTCTTGTATTTATGGCGGATAAAATCTCTACTATGCTCCAGTGTGGTCTTATAGCGCGTCAATGTACCGGGCGCGTAATCTTTATTAACCAGCCCTGCTATACGGTCGTTGTGCTGTTGGAATAAGGCGATGATGAATCTTGATTTGGAAGCTGTTCCATTCAGATGATTACGGATGATTTCTGCAGTGATCTCTTCGTCGGCTTCGACAAGTCTTCTGTGGATCTCGTAGACCTTTGCCTGTAGGGTATCCAGGTAGGCATTCAGCGCCCGTACATCTTCCTTGGTTCCGTTCTTGCGGCCCGCATCAATATTCCATTTCTCGGGTTCGCAGTCGCGCTGTGCGGTGAGCTCTACGCGCCTTCCATCAATGGTGATGCGGATGTAGATAGGTAGTTTTCCGCCGGAATAGTTGCTGCGTTTTTTAAGGTAAAACAGCAGCGAAAAGTTTTTTGTCAGCATATCAATTGTTTTTTAGTGGTTAAAAATACAATTGCGGGCCTTCCAAAATCAAGATGTTTATCCTCTGAACAGGTTGTTAGTCAGAAAGTTACAAGCTTTCTGGTGAGCACTTTTGTTTCGGGGAAAAGTGCTCACCGAAGTGCTCACTACATATTGCGAAAACATGCATATTTTGCTCATTTTCGGGAAACAAAAAACCCTGTAAATGTTTAATTTACAGGGTTTTAGCGCTTTTTGTGAGCCTATTGAGCAGAGAGAGAGGGATTCGAACATATTTTATATCTCATTGATAACTAATATGTTATAGTCATTGCATTTTTAACCTCCCACGATTCTCCCACGCATCAAAATTCCCATTAAATATGTTCGTAATTTTCTGATTATCAGATAGTAATCAATCCTTTTGCTAACTTAAAAATTTGCTATTTCAATCGCAAGCGTTGCTAGCAAATGTTTAAATAACTTGACAAATAAATGTTTTAAGTACAATTTTGTGACTAGTAAAATTATATTTTCGTAAGTAATACTGGTTTTGTACATTCCAGTAATGTTCTGGAATTTTTTTGGTTTATTGCTATGATAGTATTTTCTAGAGAGTCCAAGTAAGTGGATAATGAATACTAAATCAGCTAATAGCTACCATTGTTCGCTGGCAACAAAAATTCTTCCATGTTATCTGGAGAGATAATATATGTTTTCGAATCATAGTTATCTGTAAAGGTTTGAGGAAAGCGTGGTCTTTCCTTTGAGCTCCATTTGAACTCGAACGCTAATAGCTCGTCCCCATGCTCTTCTATAAGGTCTATTTCCTGCTGTTGGGTTGTACGCCAAAAATAGAAGTTTGCATCTAGACCTCTATATTGCAAATACTTCAGGCGTTCAGAAATGATGTAGTTCTCCCACAAAGCGCCAACATCGGTTCTTGATATAACCGGCTTGAAGTTATTGATAATCGCGTTCCGTATTCCGTTGTCATAAAAGTAAACTTTCTTGCCTTTTTTGATTTCGTTGCGAACATTTCTGTTTAATGCAGGGATACGAAACACAACATAGGCCTTTTCAAGTAAATCTATATACTTATCGACAGTCTTACTATCACTACCAATTGTCTGACCGATTTCCTGATAACTGATCTCGCTCCCTACCTGTAGGGCAAGTGCCTTTAGCAGCTTTTCAAGTAGTATGGGCTTCTTTATTTGCTCCAGCATCAATAGATCTTTATACAGATAACTACTTGCGAGAAGTTTCAATAGCTCTCTTTCTTCTCCTGTATTAGTTACAATTTCTGGATAACCTCCATAAATTATGCGGTGTTCTATGAGTCTCTTTTCTTGTATCAGCCCATTTTGCTGTACCATTTCGGCAAAACTCAATGGATACAGCATAAACTCATACTTTCTTCCCGTAAGCGGCTCATTTACCTTACTTGATAACTCAAAAGCAGATGATCCTGTCGCGATTACCTGTACGTCCTTAATCTGGTCTGTAAATAATTTGAGTGTGAGGCCAATGTTGGGTATACGCTGAGCTTCATCGATAAACAGGATCTTTTTATTGCCAACTACCAAGCGTAACTTCGCTGCAGTCGTACTGGTTAGAATTTCACGGACATCAGAGTCATCTCCATTGAGATACATGAACTCTTTTCCGGCGAGCACCGACTCCACTAAGGTCGATTTGCCAGATTGTCTTGGACCAAATAGCAGAATAGCTTTCCCCTTAAACAATCTTTGTTCTATGCTAGTATGAAGTGTTCTAATAATCATATCCCTGGATTTAAATCCTGAAATTACATAATATTACCGGATTTGAATCCATTTTAATTATTATAATTGGAATGGATCTCGTTACCTATCCTGTAAGAGGCTGCTAGATAACTGTCTGTCTCCAACCGATTGCCGTGGGACAGCTTAGAAAGGCAAACCGAGGGCATAGATTGGAGCAATGTGTCAAGCCAGTGTTTACGCTGAAATGCTGGTATAAGATCAACAAGTCATGCCTTTTTGAGTCTGGAATCTTCATGGACACCGTGATAACAGGGTGTACCAAAATAAACTAATGTTTAAATCGGTACAATTTTTAGACTTATAAATCATGGAGGAAATTGGCAGTGGCGCGTTTTTGAAATCAACACTTTAAATCGGTACAGTTTCACCCTTTCTGTTCGGTAATTTACTACTGAAAAAGATGACTACCGATAATTTAAGTAGCATTTTAAACGCCTTCTAATATACCCTTCCGTCTCAGATAAACGACACAAGTTGCACTAAGCAGACTGAACGGCAATCACGCTGCCCGATCCATTCGCTTCGCTCCCGTGTTGATGTTGCCTAATCAGCCTTCCGCTTAGTGCCTATTCGCATCGTTCTCCAACGGTGGAAGGGCAATTAAAGGGAAAAAATATGAACACTGAACAATTAACCAAAGAGGATCTTGCTGGGTTTACAGGAACTGAGCAATGGTACCGGCACCCCGTCGTAAAAAACACGTTGTATACTGATGGAATTAAATATGTTGCTCAAAAAGCTGGAGCCTACTGGCTTCTTGATGAAATTACATTTCAGCAGTATCATCCCCGGATCAAAAATGAGGAATTTCAGGTTTGGACTCTTAAAGTCGATCTTGAAGGATCTACTGCTGTACTTACTTGTGATGATGGTAACGACCGCATACTATTCACGAAACAAATTGGATACACCGACTTTCCGTTAGAAGAAATTAAAATCTATGTGGTAGATAAAGTGATTTTACTACCAAGTGAATATTGAATTGGAAAGCTGCTTCTTAGGGAGCAGCTTTTTCGCAACAAATATATCACTAAGCAGAATTGAGACCTGATTAAAGCAGGAATTCACTCAATGCTTTATAATTTTTTGAGGCAGAAAGGGATTGAAATCTATGGGTGGTCGGTAAAGTGAAAAGGATAATCCAAATTCATAAATTGAATGATTCGTAAATCTCAATCCTATCAACTTAACATGTATACAAATCAAGAACGTAAGAGAGCTGGATATTCAACTTACACAAGAGTTGCGAACCATAGAACCCTTAGTCATTGCAG
>DASYHR010001179.1:0-5784 GCA_035998385.1 Dyadobacter sp.
CTCCTGCGATGACATTACCTGATACGCTGTATCAGCAAATGCGCGACCTGGCCATCAAAATGATGGACGGAATCGGGAAATTCGCAGGAGGATGTAATGTTCAGTTTTCAGTAAATCCTGAAAACGACATGATCATCGCGATTGAAATCAACCCTCGGGTATCGCGTTCCTCAGCTCTTGCATCAAAAGCAACGGGTTATCCAATTGCGAAAATTGCTGCTAAAATGGCGATCGGATACAATCTGGACGAATTGATCAACCCGATCACAGGAAGTACATCTGCTTTCTTCGAGCCGTCTATCGACTACGTAATTGTAAAAGTTCCACGTTGGAATTTCGATAAATTTAAAGGTGCTGACCGCTCATTGGGTCTTCAGATGAAGTCTGTGGGCGAGGCGATGGGAATTGGACGTAATTTCCAGGAAGCACTTCAAAAAGCATGTCAGTCTCTGGAAATTCGTCGTAACGGATTGGGAGCAGATGGCCGTGAACTACGTGACCAGGAGGCGATCAAGCACAGCCTTGCGCATCCTAGCTGGGATCGTCTGTTCCATATTTATGATGCATTCAAAATCGGATTGTCTTTCAAAACAATTCAAAACCTTACCAAAATAGATCCGTGGTTCCTTCGTCAGATTGAAGAGCTGATCGAACTAGAGCATGAGATTCAAAAGTTTGATCTTGACGATTTGCCAAAAGAGCTATTGCTTAACGCAAAACAGAAAGGTTATGCGGATCGCCAGATCGCTCACCTGATCAACGTAAAAGAAAGTAAGGTTTACGATAAAAGAAAAGAACTGGGTATCCAGCGTGTTTACAAATGTGTAGATACCTGTGCCGCTGAATTCGAAGCGAAAACACCGTACTACTACTCTACTTTCAACTCGTCTCAGGAAATGCCTGACAACGAATCTGTGGTTAGTGAGAAAAAGAAAGTTGTTGTTTTGGGCTCAGGACCTAACCGTATCGGACAAGGGATTGAGTTTGACTACTCATGTGTTCACGGAGTTTTGGCAGCGAAAGAAGCTGGCTACGAAACGATCATGATCAACTGTAACCCTGAGACTGTTTCGACAGACCCGGATATTGCAGACAAACTATACTTCGAGCCGGTTTTCTGGGAGCACGTGTATGACATCATTCAGCATGAAAAACCAGAAGGTGTAATTGTTCAGCTTGGAGGACAGACTGCCTTGAAAATGGCTGAGAAACTAGATAAGTATGGCATCAAAATCATCGGAACCAGCTATAACTCATTAGACTGGGCCGAAGATCGTGGTCGTTTCTCACCGTTGCTGGAAGAGCTTGGAATTCCTTATCCTAAGTTCGGAACTGTAAGAACTGCAGATGCGGCTGTTGAACTTTCCCGCACACTCGGCTTCCCGTTATTAGTTCGTCCAAGTTATGTATTGGGTGGACAAAACATGAAAATCGTCCTAAACGAGAAAGAACTGGAACAACATGTCGTAAAAATCCTTCACGACATCCCGGATAATAACATCCTTCTGGATCACTTCCTTGAAGGCGCTCTTGAAGCAGAAGCGGATGCCATTTGTGACGGTGAGGATTCTTACATCATTGGTGTTATGGAGCATATCGAACCTGCCGGAATTCACTCTGGTGACTCACATGCAACGCTTCCTCACTTTGCTTTGTCTGACGATGAAGTACGCCAGATTGAGGACCATACACGTAAGATCGCCAAGGCGATGAGTGTGAAAGGCTTGATCAACGTCCAGTTTGCAGTGAAAAATGGCATTGTGTACGTAATCGAAGCCAACCCAAGAGCATCTCGTACCGTTCCGTTTATCTGCAAAGCCTATCAGGAACCGTATGTTAACTATGCAACCAAGTTGATGCTTGGAGATAAGAAAGTTTCTGACTTCACATTCAACCCAGTTAAAAAAGGCTGGGCGATCAAAATCCCGGTATTCTCTTTCAACAAATTCCCGAATGTAAACAAGGAACTTGGGCCAGAGATGAAGTCAACAGGTGAAGGAATTTATTTCATTGATGACCTTCAGGATGAATTCTTCCAAAAGATATATGGTGAAAGGAATTTATATCTGAGCCGATAGGTTCTAATGATATTGTTAAAAAGCCCGGTGTTGAGCCGGGCTTTTTTTGTTGTAACATTAATTCTCAAACAATCTTATCTGCCAGGTATGCAACTTAAATGAATAAATCATTTTTACCTGCAAACACATTATTTCCCCTATTTTAGCAGATCGATAAACCAGGCCCTTTTGGAAAATTTAATTTTTTTACAACCGAAATTAGTTTTTCAAAAATAACACACTGACTACAAGAAATTTATAAAATACTGATTTAAGCAATGCCAACACTCCACTGGATAGGAAAAGACAAGGTTATTAATCATCATATGGATGTTCCGTTTAAAGTAATGGAGCATAGCTATGGATTTGAGAATGGAGAACAAGACACGAAGGAAACCCAAAGTGGCAACAAAATTATACATGGCGATAACCTCGAAGCCCTGAAATCGCTCCTTCCCGAATACGAAGGCAAAATCTCCTGCATCTACATTGACCCTCCATACAATACGGGAAAGGAGGAATGGATCTACAATGACAATGTAAACAACCCAAAAATAAAGAAGTGGCTTGGCAAAGTTGTCGGAAAGAAAGTGAAGATTTGAGCCGACATGATAAATGGCTTTGCATGATTTATCCAAGATTAAAACTGCTTCACAAATTACTGGCTGACGATGGAGCAATTTTTATTTCAATTGATGAAAATGGATATTCGTATCTGAAATTAGTGTGTGATGAAATATTTGGCCGAAATAATTTTGTAATAACTATTGCTTGGCAAAAAAGGTACTCTAGAGAAAATAGAGGTACAATTGGAGATGCTCACGAATATCTAATTGCATACGCTAAAAATCATACAAGCTTTAAACAGATAGCTAATAAAATTAAGCCGACGGAAGAGCAAGTTAAAATTTACAAGAATCCAAACAACGACCCCAAAGGTAGATGGCGAGGAATACCTATGACAGCACAAGGTTATAGACCGAATCAAATGTATCCCATTACCTCTCCAAACGGAAAAGTTCATTTACCTCCTGAGGGAAGGTGCTGGTCTATTATAGAATCGCAGTTTTTAAAATTAAAGAACGATAAAAGAATTTACTTTGGGAAAGACGACAATTCTCAGCCTAACGTTATAAGGTATTTAGATGAAATCGAAGGCTTTGTACCTCGGAGTTGGTGGCCATCTGATGAAGTAGGTCACACAGACGAGGCAAAGAAGGAAATTCATAAATTCTTTGGTAAAACAGATGCATTTGATACTCCTAAGCCCGTTAGATTGCTAAATAGAATTTTAGAAATGGCTACATCTCCAAACGCCATAATCCTGGACTCCTTCGCAGGTTCCGGTACCACAGCCCACGCTGTCCTTAACCTTAACAAACAAGACAGCGGTAACCGAAAATTCATCCTCATTGAAATGGAAGATTATGCCGAAACCATTACCTCTGAACGGGTGAAACGGGTTATCGATGGCTATGCGGATAAAGAGGGTACTGGCGGAAGTTTTGATTTTTATGAATTGGGCCAACCCATGTTCCTCGAAGACGGAATGCTGAATGAGGCTGTTGGAATTGATAAAATTCGCCAATATGTTTATTATACGGAAACAAAAAATACCCTTCCTGATTCGCAGCAGCAAACTGATAATAAACATTTTCTCGGCAAACACGACGATACCGTCTACCATTTCAACTACGAACCCGAACAGATTACTACTTTGGATCATACTTTTCTGGCAACTATGAAAACCAGAGGCGAATTGTACATTGTGTATGCAGACAACTGCCTTTTAACAAAAGATTTCATGGTGAAACATCATATTATCTTCAAAAAAATACCTCGTGATATCACCCGGTTTTAAGAATCATCAATGGACAAAGAGAACAATAATTTTATTTTATATACCTCTCCTTCAGGTGAGGTGCGGATCGATGTCTATTTAGAGGAAGAGACAGTTTGGCTCACGCAAAAGGCCATGAGTGAACTCTTCGGGGTGGTAAAGTCCACCATAAGTGAGCACCTGTCTAATATTTTTGAAACCAATGAATTGCTCAAAAGTTCAACTGTTCGGAATTTCCGAACAGTTCAAATGGAAGGCGACAGGCTGGTTAACCGGGATTTAGAGTATTACAATCTGGACGCAATTATATCTGTTTGATACCGGGTAAACTCTGCAAAAGCAACTCAATTTCGCATCTGGGCCACGAACACGCTCAAAGAGTTTATCATAAAAGGGTTTGTTTTAGATGACACAAGATTAAAGCAAGGACAAACTGTTTTTGGCAAGGATTATTTTCGTGAATTATTGCAGCGCGTTCGTTCAATACGAGCAAGCGAACGACGTATATATTAGCAGATTACAGACATTTTCGCCGAGTGCAGTATCGACTATGATAAAAATTCGGAGATAACCAAGAGCTTCTATGCTATGGTTCAAAACAAGTTTCATTTTGCTATAACCGGAAAGACAGCCGCTGAGATCATTCATCTGTAGGCTGACAATCAAAAAGAAAACATGGGGTTGTCGCCCTGGAAAAATGCACCAGAAGGCCGAATTCTCAAATCTGATGTGATTGTTGCCAAAAATTATTTACCTGAAAATGAGATAAAACAGCTCGAAAGAACGGTAACCGGATATTTCGATTACATAGAGGGCTTAATTGAAAGACAAAATACGTTCACAATGGAAAAGCTTGCGGAAAGTGTTAACAAATTTTTGTCCTTTAACGAATACAAAATCCTGGAAGGGAAAGGCCGCATCTCCAAATTACAGTCGGCCAAGAAGGCAGTTACAGAATATGACTCGTTTAATAAAACTCAAAAAATAATCTCAGACTTTGACAAAGAGGTTAAGAAATTGAATAAGAAAAACTAATATGGAATTAAAGCCCTACCAGCAGGAAGTAATAAATGACCTCTCTCTGTTTTTGGAACACATCCAGGAATGCAGAGACTTAAGAATGGCCTTTCATGATTTTTGGTCGAAACACCCGAAAACGCCCTTATTTCCAGCTACAGGTACAGCCATTGAACCGTATAAGAACTATGATCCGCGTGTGCCACATATTTGTATAAAAGTACCAACGGCCGGAGGAAAGACCTTCATTGCCTGTAATGCTATAAAAACGATCTTCGATTCATTTGCCATCGAGAAACCAAAAGTTGTGGTTTGGCTGGTTCCTTCGCTGGTGATCTTGGAACAGACTATCAAAAATCTGAAAGACCCTTCTCATCCATATAGACAAAAGATTAACGCTCACTTTGGAGGGAAGGTAGAAGTGTTTGACAAAGCTACCCTATTGCAGGGAAGCGGATTTAATGCCACCAGCGTAAGAGAGCAATTGAGCATTATGGTGTTCAGTTTCGATAGTTTGCGGGCAAAGAATAAAGAAGACAAAAAGGTATTTCAGGAAAATGGAAACCTTCAATCTTTTGAAAACCTCCTTGGAAAGGAAGCAGATATTACACTCGGGACAGTGATCAGTTACTTGAATCCCCTTGTTATTGTTGACGAAAGTCATAATGCGGAAAGTGATTTGAGTGTGGATATGCTCAAAATTATCAACCCATGCTTCATTCTTGACCTGACAGCTACACCGAGGAAGAACAGTAACATCATCAGTTTTGTAGATGCACTGGAACTTAAAAAGGAGAATATGGTCAAATTGCCTGTTATTGTTTACAATCATCAGGACAAAACGGAGGTGATCAATTCTTCTTTACAGTT